>WTBG01000176.1 GCA_013139225.1 Deltaproteobacteria bacterium | reverse complement strand
GACCGGGCGCTCTTTTCAGTCTCCTCCCCCAGCAGGTTCTCATAGGAATTGATGCGGGCCTTTGATTTAGCGCGTCTTCCCTTGGGAGACATCCTGATCCACTCAAGCTCACGCTGAAGGGTTTTCTGGCGTTCGCTTTCACTTTTTTCCTCCTGCTTCAACCACTTTTGCTTCTGCTCCAGCCAAGAAGAGTAGTTTCCCTTCCAGGGGATACCATGCCCCCTGTCGAGCTCCAGTATCCAGCCCGCCACGTTGTCGAGGAAATAGCGATCGTGGGTAACGGCAATAATTGTTCCGGGGTAGCGCTGCAGGTGGTGTTCCAGCCAGGCAACCGACTCGGCGTCAAGATGGTTGGTCGGCTCATCCAGAAGAAGAATGTCGGGTTTCTGAAGCAGAAGGCGGCAGAGCGCCACCCGCCGCCTTTCACCGCCGGAGAGGATCTTAATCGGGGTCTCTCCCGGAGGGCAGCGCAGGGCATCCATCGCCATCTCCAGCATTGAATCCAGGTCCCAAGCATCAAGGGCATCGAGCTTTTCCTGGACCTCTCCCTGTCGTTCCATCAGGCGGTTCATCTCATCATCAGGCATGGGTTCGGCAAACCGTTCATTAATCCGGTTATATTCATTGAGCAGATCAACCGTCTCCTGCGCTCCCTGCTCCACGACCTCACGTACGGTCATATCATCATCCAGCCGGGGCTCCTGCTCCAGCATGCCGACCGTAAGCCCGGGAGTCATGACAGTCTTGCCGTTGAATTCCTTGTCGATCCCCGCAAGGATGCGCAGCAGCGAGCTTTTGCCTGCTCCGTTCAGGCCCAGCACCCCGATTTTTGCTCCGTAGAAATAGGAGAGATTAATATCCTTCAGGACCGGCTTGGTATCGTAATACCTGCTTACACCGATCATAGAATAAATGATTTTGTTCGGTTCATCAGCCATTGTGAATCATCCTTAATCCGGGCAAGCGGGGAATAATAAAAAAGTGAATAGTACTATCTGGAAATGTGGACAAAATCAATATGGATAAATCCCAATGATCGGATACAGTCCGACTTTTTGGTAAATATAAATAGTGATAGAACTTACTTTTTGATGGGCTCAATATAGGAAAGTTCCTCCCGTGTGTCAACCAAAAGATGATCACAAGATGTAGCTTGGCTGAGTTCCCTGGCCGGGAAGACGCCCAAACAGTTGTGCTTGGTATAAAGTTGTTGGAGGTTTTGATGAGAGACTACAAAAGGAGGATCAGGAGAAAACGTTATGCCTGATGTCCATTCAACTCAACCTGCCCGGCTACGCAGCTATCAGGTCAAAATATAATATTTTAGGATAAAATCTGGGGATACGATAATTATGCAGGCACCCGAACCGTAGATATTCATATCCAACGTTTGAAGACTAAACTAGGAGGAAAATCAAGCGAATTTATACAAACAGTGAGGAATGCAGGTTATTGTTTTGCTGGTGAAAAAAGTGAGTAATTAGCACGCAGATCTCTGCTGTGGTAATTAACGGAAACGCTTTGGAGAACAAAATCACAATAATCTTCTGGGGCGTTTCCTATTTCTAACGGAGTGAACTCAGAAAAATTATTTTTCCTGTCTGTGTGCAATGCACATGCAAACAAATCAAAAAGCTTGACATGAAGAAGCTAAAACTGTTCAAATAGCTTTCTAATTCAAAAGGATTCGTTCTTATTGTAAGAAGGGGGCAAATGTCAGTTATAGTGGTGAAAAGAAAAGTAATGAATAGTGATTTGGAAGTTTACTCACCAGGCATAGTTCATAAGGAGGCGATAACATTTCCTGAAAGTGAGAACCTCTCTATTGGTTATTATAAGGTGACCCCTGGAACACCTTACAATATGGATATGCATTTTGAAGAGGTTGATTATGTAATTGAAGGTTCGGCAATTATTTCGGATGAAACAGGAAGCAAGTATCCAGTAGAAAAAGGTGATATTTTCTACCTTCGCAAGGGTTCTAAAATCTCTATCACTTCAAAAGTGGGATATAAAGGCGTCTATGTTATTTCTCCCCATAACTGGCAAGAACTGATCGAGAATAAAAAAACATAGATAAACTATTACATATCCACCATGCCAATAGATACCACATATTCTGAATTGTAATTCTCAACCAAATTGATGGATTAGTTATAATAATCATTCTCCCCCCTTTTCCCCAAACCACCCAGAATGAATTAACTCAAACTCTCCCCTAATATTTTACATAGATTTTACAAAGTAGAAATCCTTTTGAAACATTAATAGTATATATTAGAAGTCACAAAGCACCTTGAGCACAGAAGGAGGGGGGAAGCAATTTTGAGATTGCGGAGCCTGTCGCCCACCCGACAGGGTGAGCACTAGGCCCTCTGTGGTAAATAATTTTAAAAAAGGAGGATAACAAATGGAAACAAAAGACAAAGATTATGTATTAAAAATGGTGAGTGAACGGAATGTCAAATTCATCAGATTGTGGTTTACAGACATCCTGGGATTTCTAAAAAGTTTTGCCATAACGCCGGATGAACTGGAAACTGCCTTAAATGAAGGTATGGGTTTTGACGGATCCTCCATTGAGGGATTTGCACGAATCGACGAGAGTGATATGGTGGCTATGCCTGATACAAACACATTCACGCTATTACCCTGGAGGTCTAAAGAGGACTCTGTCGCTCGAATGTTTTGTGATATTATTGAACCCGACGGTACCCCTTACAAAGGTGATCCACGCTGGGTTCTAAAAAGGAACTTAAAGAAAGCTGCCGATATGGGTTTTACCTTCTATGTGGGACCTGAATTAGAGTTCTTTTATTTCAAGAGCAGTGAAGGTAAACCAGAGGTGCTTGATCATGGTGGATACTTTGACTTGACCCCCCTTGATGTAGCAAGCGACCTTCGTCGAGAAACAGTTCTAACCCTGCAAGAAATGGGGATCGGTGTAGAATACAGTCACCACGAAGTAGCCCCCAGTCAGCACGAAATTGACCTGCGTTACACCGATGCCCTCACCATGGCTGACAATGCCATGACCTATCGATTGGTAGTAAAAGAAGTGGCCTTAAAACATGGAGTATATGCCACCTTCATGCCCAAACCCATCTTTGGAGAAAACGGGAGCGGCATGCACGTTCATCAATCTCTATTTAAGGGAGACAAAAATGCCTTTTTTAATCCCGAAGACAAATACCATCTCTCAGATACAGGTAAAGGATATCTGGCCGGATTGCTGGCACACGCCCGTGAGTTTACTATTGTTACTAATCAATGGGTCAACTCATTTAAGAGGTTGGTACCAGGTTATGAGGCTCCTGTTTATCTTTCCTGGGCGCAGAGGAACCGTTCCGACCTCATTCGCATACCTGTATATAAGCCGGGCAGAGAAAAGGCTACCAGACTTGAATATCGTTCCCCTGATCCAGCCTGCAATCCCTATTTAACCTTTTCCGTAATGCTCGCTGCTGGACTTGAGGGCATTGAGAAAGGATTAACCCCACCTGCTCCTATTGAAGAAAATGTCTATGAAATGACGCCTCAGAAGAGGAAAAAACTAAAGATTGGTCAACTTCCTGAAGATTTATGGGAAGCGATTATGATTGCTGAAAAAAGTTCGTTCTTGAAGAAATGTCTCGGGGACCATGTCTTTGAGAATTTTATAACCAATAAGACGATAGAATGGGAAAGATACCGGGCTCAAGTTACAAATTATGAGCTGGATAAATATTTATCAATTTTGTGATGTATCTTGTGTATTATCCAGTCTCAAGCGAGGTCTCGTCATGAGCAGTATTGATATCAAAGAGGTTTCTTTCTGAAATTTCATTCGAGGTTTATTGTGAAAGCTCTGCTTGCATTAGAAGATGGAAAAGTTTTTAGAGGACGCTCCTTTGGTGCTCCTGGAGAAAGAGCAGGAGAGGTTGTATTTAATACCAGCATGACAGGATACCAGGAAATATTAACGGATCCTTCTTATAAAGGACAGATCGTTACTATGACCTATCCTCTGATGGGCAACTATGGTGTTAATGAGGAAGACTTAGAATCATCAAAACCAAAAGCAGAAGGCTTTGTTGTTAAGGAGGCGAGTGGAATTACAAGTAACTGGCGGTCTCGCAAGGGGTTAGGAGAATATCTAAAGGAATATAACATACCGGGCATTGAGGGTATTGACACCAGGGCATTAACAAAACATATCAGAACTGCTGGTGCAATGAAAGCCGTGATTTCTACAGAATGTCTGGATGAAGCAATTCTCGTAAAGAAGGCTCAGAACTCCCCCGGTCTCATAGGGCGCGACATGGTAAAAGAGGTTACCTGTCAAAAACCTTACCAATGGAACGGAGAGGAGGAAGGAAACGGCGTTTTGAAGGTAGTGGCGATAGACTGTGGTATTAAAACAAACATACTACGAATGCTTGGCGCAGTGGGATGCAAGGTTACCGTAGTTCCTGCTCACACCCGGGCAGAAGAGATTATAGCCCTGAATGCCAATGGGATTTTATTGTCCAATGGTCCAGGTGACCCGGCAGGGGTACCCTATGTGCTAGAAACCGTTAGAGATTTGATAGAAAAGCTACCAATTTTTGGCATCTGTCTGGGCCATCAGATTTTAGGGCTGGCTTTCGGAGGGAAAACCTATAAATTAAAATTTGGACATAGGGGTGCCAACCAGCCAGTAAAAGATCTGGCCACAGGGAAGGTGAGTATTACTTCCCAAAACCATGGGTTTTGTGTAGATATCGGGAGCCTAGAAAATGATGAAATCGAATTGACCCATATTAATCTTAATGACCAGACTTTAGAAGGTATGAGGCATAAAAAATACCCGGTTTTTTCAGTCCAGTATCATCCAGAAGCCTCCCCAGGACCCCATGATGCCAGCTACCTCTTTGATGAATTCATCCATTTAATGGAAAAGTAAAAGGATGCCTAAACGTTCAGATATTCACAAGATCTTAATCATCGGCCCAGGACCAATCATCATCGGTCAAGCCTGTGAATTCGATTACTCAGGAACACAGGCATGTAAAGTCTTGAAAGAAGATGGTTTTGAAGTTGTATTGATAAACAGCAATCCTGCTACTATCATGACTGATCCCGAGATGGCAGATCGAACCTATATTGAACCCATCACACCGGAAATTGTAGAAAAGGTAATTGCAAAAGAGCGGCCAGATACCCTGCTTTCTACCATGGGAGGTCAAACAGCCCTCAATGTAGCTTCAATAATATCAGAAAGAGGGGTTCTGGACACCTATAATGTTCAGATGATTGGAGCAAATTACGAAGCGATCCAAAAAGCTGAAGATAGAAACCTGTTCAAAAAGGCAATGAAAAGTATCAATCAGGATTTGCCCCGAAGCGGCCTGGCTCATAATATGCGGCAGGCCCGAAAAATAGCCAGAGAAATCGGATATCCATTAATCATTCGTCCCAGTTTTACCCTGGGTGGTACAGGTGGCAGTATTGTCTTTAACGTTGAAGAATTTGAAGATCTTGCATCTCAGGGGATTGAAAGCAGCATGATTAATGAGATACTCATTGAAGAATCGGTTCTGGGTTGGAAGGAATATGAGCTGGAAGTAATGCGGGACTTAAAGGACAATGTAGTCATTATTTGTTCCATCGAAAACTTTGACCCTATGGGCATCCATACAGGAGACAGTATCACTGTGGCACCTGCTCAGACTCTAACTGATAAAGAATATCAGGAGATGAGGAATGCAGCTATAGATATTATCCGCGAGATCGGGGTTGAGACAGGAGGATCTAATATTCAATTTGCTGTTAACCCGAAAGATGGACGCAGGGTAGTTATAGAAATGAATCCCAGAGTTTCAAGAAGTTCTGCTCTTGCATCCAAAGCCACTGGTTTTCCTATTGCTAAAATGGCTGCAAAACTGGCGGTCGGCTATACTCTTGATGAAATACAAAATGACATCACACGTGAGACACCTGCTTCATTTGAGCCTACTATTGACTATTGCGTGGTCAAGATTCCCCGCTTTACCTTCGAGAAATTCCCTGAGACCGATCCTACCCTCACCATTTCCATGAAATCAGTAGGAGAAACTATGGCCATCGGTCGCACCTTTAAAGAGGCTTTGCAAAAGGGTCTCAGGTCTCTTGAGACAGGAAGGTATGGTCTGGGTTCAGATGGAAAGGATATTATCCCTGATACATTTAACATCCAGACGAATGAGAAATCAGACAATAAAGAACTGCGCTCCAAAATAAAGGAGAAGTTATCAATACCTCAGGCTGAAAGGTTGTTTTACCTGAAATACGCCTTTCAGTCGGGAATGAACCTGGAAGAAGTAGCCGGGCTAACCGGCATTGATCCCTGGTTTTTGCATAATATTAAAGAAATAGTTGAAGTAGAAAACGAGATTATATCATACCTCCAATCACAAGGCTTTAAAAACCTCAGAGACAAAGGGCCTCTCTTTTCTTCTCATGGACATGAACCATCACTTCCCCACGATTTGTTACTTAAGGCAAAACAGCACGGTTTTTCAGATGTCCAACTTGCTTATCTTCTGGGTATTGATGAAAATTCTATCAGAAGACTGCGCAAGGATCTTAACATCAAAGCTGTATTCAAATCAGTTGATACCTGCGCTGCAGAATTTGAGGCTTATACCCCTTACCATTACTCCACCTACGAAGAGGAGGATGAGAGTCATAGAACAAACCAAAAGAAGATCGTAATTTTAGGAGGCGGACCTAATCGCATTGGTCAAGGCATTGAATTTGACTACTGCTGTGTACATGCTTCCTTTGCCCTAAAAGAGCTGGGATATGAAACTATCATGGTTAACAGCAACCCGGAAACAGTGAGTACGGATTATGACACTTCCAGCAAGCTCTACTTTGAGCCTTTAACTTTGGAAGATGTACTCACTATTGTAGAAAAGGAAAGGCCTGAGGGAGTTATTGTCCAGTTTGGTGGTCAGACACCGCTCAATCTGGCAGTTCCCCTGGAGAAGGCGAAGGTACCTATTATAGGCACTACTCCTGACAATATAGACCGTGCAGAAAACAGGAATCGGTTCAAGCAGCTAATTAAAAAGTTGCACCTCAATCAACCTCAAAATGACATTGCAACCACACTTGAAGAAGCTATGGCAAAAGCAAAAGCCATCGGTTTCCCTGTGATAGTACGTCCCTCCTATGTTTTGGGAGGAAGGGCCATGAAGATTGTTTATAGTGAGGAGACTTTACTTGATTTTACCTCCCAAGCCATTCAGGCTTCTCCTGAACATCCCATATTGATAGACAAGTTCCTTGAGGATGCAATTGAGATTGATGTTGATGCCGTTGCTGATGGGAAAGAATGTGTTATCGCTGGAATCATGGAGCATATTGAGGAAGCAGGGATACATTCGGGTGACTCTGCCTGTGTTATTCCACCCTATACCCTCGGTGATGAGATCATTGAAAATATTAAAGAAAGCACCCGGATGCTTGCCATGGAACTGCAGGTAGTGGGATTGATGAACATTCAATATGCAGTAAAGAATGAGACACTCTATGTATTGGAAGTAAATCCCCGGGCTTCCCGGACGGTGCCTTTTGTCAGTAAGGCAACAGGGGTGGCCTGGGCAAAAATAGCCGCCAAAGTTATGGCAGGTAAAAAATTGTCAGAGTTGGGAATTAGGGATGAACACGAAATAAGCCATGTATCGGTTAAAGAGTCTGTCTTTCCTTTTAAACGATTCCCCGGCACTGATCCTGTCTTAGGACCCGAGATGAAATCAACTGGTGAAGTTATGGGAATTGATAGTGATTTTGGCAGGGCATATGCTAAATCTCAGATTGCGGCAGGTCAAATACTTCCTGTAAAAGGAAGAGTTTTTATCAGCGTAAGAAACAAAGATCGACGTTCCATAATCTTCATTGCCAAAAAGCTTGCCGATTTAGGATTTGCCCTTATTGCTACAACGGGAACATCCAAAGTCCTTGCAAGCAATGGATTGGAAGTGAAAAGCGTTTTAAAAATTGGAGAGGGTCGGCCTAACATTGCCGACTTAATTAAGAACGGAGAAATTGATCTTATTATCAACACCCCCTCGGGGAAGAAATCTCATAGTGATCAACTAAGTCTGAGAAGTCTTGCAGTAATGTATAACGTCCCTTACATCACCACCATCTCCGGTGCATCGGCTGCAGTGAATGG
>WTBG01000028.1 GCA_013139225.1 Deltaproteobacteria bacterium | reverse complement strand
GGTTCCTTGCGCGGAGAAGAAAGCTCATCAGACCCTGGTTTCCTCAGCAAGAGATCACCGTAGATTTCCTGCTCTGTAATCGCCATGCCTGCAGGGACCCCCTGGACAACTGATACAAGTCCTTCCTGATATGATCCGCCCGCCACGCTAACTTGGAAAAACCTGCCTAGATGACACCCAATCATGTTGACTCCATTCGAATTGGAATTAAGTAGTTACTTCTGGTTAACAACAATTGATAAGAAGACCTTTTTAGAGGAAACCAGTATAAGAAAATTACTCTTTTGTGTCAACACAAATTTGGGGGACGTCCATTTGTAAATAAATAACTTATTCATCCAACTGTTTGAGGGAACGTTGAGGGGACATTCGTGCAGAGATTGCTTAGTGCTTCGATTCACAATTACAATTACGTATTCTTAGAGTGAGAATTATTAATAGTGCTCACTCAGCACTAAGTCCTAAGTGAATAAATACGTTATCGTATTTATGAATCGATGGACTTAGCGTGCAAC
This sequence comes from Deltaproteobacteria bacterium, assembly GCA_013139225.1. GTDB lineage: Bacteria > Desulfobacterota > WTBG01 > WTBG01 > WTBG01 > WTBG01. The sequence goes on along the minus strand of WTBG01000028.1, from coordinate 2,332 downwards.
TTGTGACATAAAAAGTTAGAATTTATTGCGGTACTTCTCTAGTTCGCTAATGGCACCTGCATGATCCGGGTCGATGTCAAGAGTCTGCTCCCACATTCTAATTGCTTCAGTCATTTTTCCCGTAGTTTTGCAGAGCATTCCCATACTAAAGTAAAGATTACTGTGATTGGGATTTCTTGTTTTCTTTTCTAATGGTTCCATTTCTACCTCCTCATATCCAACTTCATCATATTTACTTTTTACCATCACGTTACTCCATTCTTCCATTGTTCTTCAGGTCTCCTTTTGCTTAATTGATTTTCAAATGTCATTTGTTGTTTCTCCCTTTTACTTTAAGTGTACGGTGAGCTGTGCAATTTCTTACAAAAAATTACCGTCATTTAAAGGATGGATAAGTTTTCGTTTTTATGGGAGGTTTCCGTATAGTGAAATGCGAAAAGGAGGAGCAGAAAAGATTAAGAAGGTTTTGAGAAAGAAGATAAAGGGGGGACGTCTCTATTGCCAATACAGACCCTATTGGTAAATAACAGGCTCTACACCTTTTTCTTTTAAAAAACTGATGAGTGGTGGGTTTAAGCTGTGGTGGGTTAGAAGAACTTTATTACCAGCAGTCTCAAAGAAAATGCCAGGGATGTTTACCCATATTTTATTTTCTTGATAAGTTCTGGAAGCTGAAAACCTTATGATGGGAGATTTGTAGCGAATATTTAAGAAGTCAAGGAGCTTATCAATGGTGGTTACTGCATCTTCATCGGAGGCAAGAATTAAAAGAGGGAATCCCTGTTTTTTCAGAATGCCAAGTAGTTTTGAAGGCTTGTTTTTCAAATATATGAGGTGTTTCTTCCCATTTTTTACAAATGTTCTATCTATTGTTATTTTCAAAGCTAAACCTGTATTATCTCTGCTATAAACTGAGATTGGCATGTTTTGCAAGTAGTCTTGGCCGGCCAAATCCAGGATGCCATCAACAAAAGCTAATTTGTCAGTGAAATCCATAGTTGAAAGTTCTGATAAGCCAGTTTCTTCTTCTGTATCCTCTTTGACAGGTGAACTTTCCTCTCCTTTCTCTTCAAAAAGATCAATGTCAACCAGTTTTACCGAGTATTCTCTCAGGTAATTCCTGATTGGTGTGAGTGTTTTCTGTGCTGGTGAATGGACTAAATTAATGACAAACACTTTATTTGATGAAACATCAGGATATATAATCCAATCAGGAACTATTTTTATCAATACGTCCTGTCCAATAACTAAAGGATCGCCGTGCTTTATCACTTTGTGGAAGTTCATCTCTTTTATTAGCTGGTCAAGGATTGATTCAAATCCCCTGTTCTCCCCGTAAGGCACTATTATATAATTGTTCCAGTTTGATTTGATAACATCTTTAATCTCAACGGGAAGACGATTGTGGTAATCCAGGATGACGTTAGTATTGTTTGCAAATTGTATTATGGGATAAGTAGAGGTGTCGAGCGATAGCTGACTATCTTCAAAATATGGAAATTCATGAATTCCCTCCTGCTGTAAAATGCCACCAGATTCAAGCAAGAGGGGAGTTAATCCTTCTTGAATGATTCTGTTGATGTTCACTTTTTCTAAAGATAGCATCCTTTTGGATTCAGGCACAGGGACGGATAGTTTTTTTTGTTCTCTAATTTTTGGAGTGGTTCCTGGGACTGCACCTTTATCTTTAATGATTATTCTGTATTTTTTGTTTTTAGGGGGGAGGTTGAGGGGTATTAGAAGTGTTTGATAATCTTTTATGTTGTTGATATCTCTAATATCGGGATTGATATCTTTTATGAGATTCAGGTACTCATTAAATATGAGATGATCGGGTATGTTGTAGGTGTTTCGCAGAACATTGACGAGATATTCCCCGGGCATTAGAACATATTCTTCTGCTGTTAGATTAATGGGTTCACCCGCCCCAGCTTGCTCGTGAGGAAAGAAAGTGAGGGTAGAGAAATAAATCAAACATAAAACAACATGGCTTCCGATTTTCATAAAAACCTAGATGAATTTAAGCTCAAATAATGCATTTAAAACCACAGAGACCATAGCGCAGCAGAGCTGCAACCAAAACAAATATAACCACGAAGAACACGAAAAATGAAACTAAACTTATCTGTTTTGCAAAAAGTCAAAAACCGAATCACTCCCGCGGAAGCGGGAGTCTATAACAACCTGAAACCACTGGATTCCTGCTTTCGCAGGAATGACAAATAAAAAGCATATTGGACTTTTTGCGAAGTTGTCAAGTATGTTGCATGAAAACTGTGCTAAAAAAACACGATGTTGCAGGTTTGTAGTACAGAGGTTAATATTAGCAAAA
>WTBG01000138.1 GCA_013139225.1 Deltaproteobacteria bacterium | reverse complement strand
AAGTGACATTGGTTACCATTCACTGTGGTTTGAAAGAGGTGTTTCCACTTCTCACAACGGAAAAGATATTAGCAGCAATTAAAATTACCCACAGTGCTTTGACTAACTTTTTCAGTGAAGAAAAACCCAAAATAGCTGTTGCTGCTCTTAATCCACATGCAGGTGAAGGAGGACTTTTCGGTAAGGAAGAGGAAGAGATTATTCTACCTGCTGTAAGAGAAGCACAGCGATTAGGTATGAATGTAGAAGGGCCGATGCCCCCTGATACACTCTTTTACCATGCAGCACGGGGAGCATACTCTGCTGTTGTTTCCATGTACCATGATCAGGGTTTAATACCGCTTAAGATATTGCATTTTGAAGATGCTGTTAATATTACATTAGGACTTCCCATAATTCGTACTTCAGTGGATCATGGTACGGCCTATGACATTGCGGGAACGGGAAAAGCAAATCCTTCAAGTCTATTGAATGCTCTTAAGCTAGCTGCCAGGATGGTGGTAGAAAGAGCTGTAAGAAACTGAAATTTGGATTTTCTAATGAGGTTATTTTTATTTTGAAATTCCTCACTATCCTTGTTCTGTGTGGGGCTGGGCATATTTGCCCAGCCCCATTTTTTAATTTAAAGAAAATTCTGAAATACCCGATATGCATTTGTGATATAAATCTAAATTTGAACCAGTATACTTATTTGTTTTTACAAGGAAAAACCAAAGGCAGTGATCGTAGCGATGAAATCCTATAAAATTTTTATTACAACTTTCTTTATAGTAATTACGCATTATGGTTTTCTTTGCCCATCTATTGCTCAGGAGATTGGTGGAGAAGAACTGCCAGATTCGGGTTGTTATAGCCTGGATTATGATGCGGAAGGTGAGAGAAAATCTGTCAGCGTTAGCATTTATCCCGCTGGATATTTGGCTAGCGGTGACAACCAGGAACCTCAATTATCTAATGGAAAGGTAACCCCTGAATATGGAGATTCCTCAACACAGTTTTTTTATGAGGTTTACTACCAGGACTCGGATAAATATGTACCTGTTCAGATATATGTGTATGTTGATGAAACGGCGTCATACATGGCCTTAGAGAGTGGATTGGATTATGATGGTGTTTATAAATCGGCGGGTATATTATTGGGTTCAGGGATGCATAATTACTATTTTACTGCTACCGATGAGGAAGGAGGATATATAAGGCTCCCCGCTGAGGGAAGTATCGCAGGACCAACTATCAATGATCCTCCTCAGCTTTCAAATGGAAGAGTTGATCCTGATTCAGGTAGTGGTTCTACTAATTTTTATTATTATGTTGACTATTACGATAAGGAAGGAAATAGCCCGAAGAATGCATATGTTAATATTAATAATGTTCCTTATGTAATGGATCTCTACAGTGGGAAAAGCTCTAATGGAACCTACCGTTATGGACCTAAACTGCTAAAAGCGGGAAAGCACGATTTTTACTTCTCTTTTACTGATGAGTATGGTGGTATAGTCAGGATGCCAACGGAAGGGAATTATAGGGGGCCAGAGATAGCATCTGGAGCTATCTCTATTTATGACAGTGTTGGAGATGCTGATATTATCCTGGATGATTCCGCTACCGGGTATACTACTCCTTTTACCCTATCTCCTGTTGCTATAGGGATACACAAGGTGGCACTATTAAAAAGTGGTTATGTTTCCTTCCCATCTTATGCCATGGTAAAGGTTGTAGAAGATCAGACGGTGGATACTCCTTTTATTCTCCTGCCCTGTCCTGCCAGGATTGCCCTTAAGAATGATAGTGAAAATCTCCACTTGTTGAGAGGCTTTAGGGATAATTTGTTGAATCAAACGAGCAGCGGTACGGAATATGTTAATCTGTATTATACACATGCTTTAGAAATTTCGTTGCTTATAATGAATGATTCAGCTTTAAAAATCAGAATGGAGAAGATACTTCATCGGTTTATTCCCATCCTCGACTCTCTAATGAGAAAAGAGAGATCAATTCTCACATTTGAAATGAAAGAGGAGATTGAGCTTTTGCTTGATGCCTTAAGAGAAAAAGGGAGCCCTTTCCTAAAATCAGCCATAAAGAGAATTAGAGCAGATTTAAATAAAGGTGAGATGTTTAAAGCCCTGGGATTTGAGATAGAAGGTGATAATTAATTGCGCTACCATTCTTCTTCAGACTCTTCTTCAACTACCCATTTTGTATAACTGGTGCTGGGGATTTCCTGAAGGAAGCGAGAGGGTTTTAAAAGAGTGGAGGGATTGTAACTGCTGTAATCCCAGAGGGGATAGCCTAAATAAAGTTCATCTCTGGCTCGGGTAACTGCAACATAGAATAATCTCCTTTCCTCTTCTTCGCCGGCTGAGCTATTTAAACTCCTCATGGAGGGAAATCGTCCTTCGACCAGCCAGATGATAAATACAATATCCCATTCCAGTCCTTTGGCTTGGTGGATAGTAGATAGCTTTACTCTTTCATCTTCATACCCACCCCCCACTACAGTCTCTGTTTCTACACTGTTTAGAAGTGCAAGCTCGCTCAAGAAGCTTTCGGTAGAAGCATACTGTTGTGAAAAATGCATTAACTGGTTGATGTCTTCCATTCTGGATTCATAGTCAGGGTACTTGCTCTTGAGATGTTCTTCGTATTCTTCCTTCAGTATCATCCTAATCATTTCTGCTGGTGCTCTGAGCAAATCAGGGTTGTTCACGAGATTCAAGGAGGATGTAAATTTCTTCCAGTGATCTTTGGATGGCCTTGGTATGAGATTGAGAGTGCTCTCAGAGCTCATGCTTTTTAAAGGAGAGGCTGAGGATGAAAGCATATTCCAAATCTTATGTGCCGTAACATTACCAATTTTAGGCAGCAATTTAGTAAGCCTCTTCCAGGCCAATTCTTCAAAAGGGTTAACGATAACTCTAAGATAACTGGTGATATCCTTTATGTGTGCCTGCTCAAAAAATCTCAAGCCGGATCTTATCTCAAAAGGGATGCCTCGGCGGGTCAATTCCATTTGAAGTTCCATACTGTGGTAGTGCGCTCGATAGAGAACAGCCATTTCATTTAGTGACTTTTCTTCATCCCTGAGCTCAAGCATTCTTTGAGCTAGGAAGCTGGCCTGTTGCATCACATCGTTGAAGGGGACAAGGATAGGCTGCAAACCGCTTTTCCGAATTGCACGGAGAGTTTTTTGAAATTGATGCTGATTGTTGATGATGCTGTCATTAGCCAAGTCAAGTATTTCTGGTACACTACGGTAGTTTGTCTCTAGTTTGTAGATGTGAACGTTGGGGTAACGCTTAGGAAACTCAAGGATGTTGGCATAATTTGCCCCCCGAAAACTGTAAATGCTTTGAGAATCATCCCCTACCACCATAATGTTCTGGTGTTCCTGGGATAAGAGGTCGATGATATCAGATTGGATACGGTTGGTGTCCTGGTATTCGTCAACTAAAATATATAGGAATTTTTGTGAGTAATGTTTCCTTATATGAGGATGATCATTTAACAGAGCCAGCCAGTTGAGCAAGAGGTCATCAAAATCCATGAGGTTGCTTTTTTTCTTCCGTTTATGATAGTTAAGGGAGATCTTTTTTATTTCGTCTGTAAGTTCACAAAAAAATGGATAGCGCTCAGCAATAATATCATCCACTTCCTTTGGGGTGTTAGATGAGAGACTAACGATATCCTGTAATACACTACTCTGTGGGAATCTCTTCTCCTTGGTTTTGAATCCCAGTTCGGCAACGCAGGTGTTGAGCAGCTCTTTGGAATCTCCCTGATCTAGAATAGTGAAATTGTTGTTGTAGCCTAAAAGCTTGGAGTGGCTTCTCAAAGTGCGATTGGCAATATGATGGAAAGTACCGCCCCAAAGTTTTCTGATGTTAAGATTTATTAGCAATTCTACCCTGTGGAGCATTTCCTTTGCTGCTTTATTAGTGAAGGTAACCAGTAGAATTTTAGCAGGGTTGATACCGGATTCTATAAGTCGGGCCACACGGTAGGTGATGGTCCTCGTCTTACCGCTGCCTGCACCTGCAATGACCAAAACGGGTCCGCTTCCACTCATTACCACTGCAAGTTGTTCAGGATTTAGTTCCTGCTGGTAATTGACTTTAAACTCCTGCTGAGAAGAGAGTGTTTTGATAGTGTATTTCTGCATGGAAACTTTGCTTGTTGAGAAAAGTAATTATTTATTAAATTAAGAGATGAGTTTAAAGAGAACGTCCTTGAACCCTTGTTCGTCATGTATCTTTAGCACAATTTCGAGTATGAGTATAGGTAATTTCCCAAAGACATTCTCATCCATCTTGGTGCTGTCTTTTGCTGTAGTGATGATGAAGTCAACACTTTTTAAGTGTTCACTAAGTTTGCCGGCATCTTTATCGGTGTAATAGTGGTGGTCAGGCAGTGCCCATTCGGACACAACTGAGATGCCGAGTTGCTTTAAGAGATAAGAGAAGTAGTGCGGGTTAGCAATAGCTGAAAGAGCCAGCACTTTTTTCCCTTTAAGATAATCCAGGTCAACTTCCTTTTTTTCTTGCAAGGTTTTAAGACATCGTATTTCGTAATGTGCATAAAAAATCTTAGCATCAGGTTTTATAGAGGTTATTTCCTTTTCCACTGCTTTATCATCTTTAGTGCCAGTTCTTTTAGTAAGGAGAAATATGTGAGCCCGATTCATGTGGAAGAGAGGCTCTCTTAAAATACCTCTGGGCAGCAGGTGACCATTTCCAAATCCGTATCCAAGATCAATGAGTAGAATGTCAACATCTCTTTTAAGTTTCAAATGCTGGAACCCGTCATCCAGTATCACTATCTCAGAAAAAAAGTGTTCGCTGACATATCTACCTGTAAGTACCCTGTCTCTCCCAATGATAATGGGTACGCCAGGGAGTGCTTTTGAAAGGAGAATGGGTTCATCTCCGGCATCCAACTCATTTAAGATAATCCTTTCTCCGTCTGATACAACTGCTACCTTCTCTGAACTCTTTCCTTTATATCCACGGCTGAGCACAGCAGTTTTCATGCCTTGTTTCTTGAACAGTTGTGCCAGATAGATTGCGGTTGGTGTCTTGCCTGTTCCTCCAAGAGTGATATTCCCAACACTGATTACTCGACAGGGTATGGCATAAGATTTTAGAACACCTGTTTTGTAAAGGATGTGTCTAGAATGAACGAGGAAACGGTAAAAAAGGGAGATGAGGTATAGAGGGAGTAAGAGAAATCTTCTGCAGAGACTCTCTTCAGATTGTGGGGGATATAGCATTCGTTCGAAAACGGCTCTTATCTTCATTGCCTAAAGCTCTTCATAGGAACCTTTTTATTGCTTCCATTGATTTATTAATGGCACCTTGATTGTGGGCAATGACTTCAAAAGCCTTCTCTCCAAGCTTGTCCCGATCAACATCATTTTGTAGTAACATCTCAGTTTGTGAGAGAAACTCCTCTTGGTTATTTACCTGGAAGCCGCCCCCGCTTTCCCTCAGGCATCTGGAGATTTCTGAGAAGTTATCCATATGAGGCCCAAAGATCACGGCCTTTTTGTAGGCGACGGGTTCAAGAACATTGTGGCCTCCGGTTGAGACGAGACTTCCTCCCACAAAGATGATAGTCCCAATGCTGTAAAGTTTAGACAGTTCCCCGATGGTATCAAGTAAAATAATATCGTGGTGGTTTGATTTCTGGGCCACCTTAATTTTCGTTTTTTTAATGCTCCGCAGCTTTTGATGAGAAATAAGGTCTGCTACTTCGTCAAACCTTTCTGGATGTCTAGGAGCTAGTATAAGTATCAGGTCTTCATAAGTTTTTTTAAGATTCTTGAAAACTTCTAAGACGATGTTCTCTTCTCCCTTGTGGGTGCTTCCGGCAATAAAAATTGTTTGGCCTTCTTTTAAACTGAGCATGTTGTAAAGATTTTCTTTTTCTTCAGTAGTTATGGTAGGCACACATTGATCAAACTTAAGATTCCCAACGGTAGTAACACGATCCTTGTCAGCTCCGATGTTGATAATTCTCTTGCTGTCAACTTCTGTTTGCATGCAGAACAGATGAATGTTATCTAAAACTTTAGTAAAGAAAAATCGTCCCCACCGGTATTTATGGTATGAACGATTTGAGATCCTGCCACTAACGACTACAGAGGGAATGTTGTTGCGCTTAAGCTCCCTTAAAATATTTGGCCAAAGCTCCGTTTCCAGGATGATAAAGAGTTTGGGTTTGATCTGCCTGATTACCTTTTTTACTATAAAAGGATAATCTAAAGGGAAATATATAACAGCATCCACTTCCCTTACTCTAATAGTAGCGGTATAGTTGCCGGTAACGGTAACGGTGGAGAGTATAATTTTCTGTGAAGGGTAGCGTTTTTTTATTTCCTGGATGAGGGGGATGGTAGACGTAACTTCACCAACAGACACCGCGTGTATCCAAACAGGCCTGCTTCCTGACAGCTTCAGGAGAAGATGCGGGGGCAAAAATCCCAATTTTTGAGAGAGGCCCATTCTATATTTCTCCTCTCTTAGTAAGGCAAAGAGAATGAGCGGTGATAAAAGGATGGATGTGATAGAAAGAAGAATGTTATAGATGAAATACATAAATTGTCTCTTAAATTCTAGAATATATTAAAGTTAAAAGTATTTGCATTGCGAGTTACGGGTTTGGATTTTTAATGTTTACCATGCTTTAAACACGTTACACGAAACCCGTAGCCCTCTATTAAAACCTATCATTCCACTATCCCAGTTGTGCGAAGCTGAGTTTCAAGTTGTTCCTGTAGTAGAGAGTAAGTCCGATTGATGAAGTTGGTCGTCTCCATGATATTGCATCGTGTAGAGTTTGTGGTATTCCCCCTTAAGTGCCAACAGCTTGGTATGGGTTCCCTCTTCCACCATCCTGCCATCAGAGAAAACGATGATTCGATCTGCTTTTTTGATGGTGGAAAGTCGGTGGGCAATAATGAAGGTAGTTCGTCCTTCCACCAGTTTTTCCAGAGCTACCTGTACCTCTCTCTCTGCTTGACTGTCCAAAGAGGAAGTGGCTTCATCCAAAATAAGAATAGGAGCATTCTTGAGAAGAGCTCTGGCAATAGCAATCCTCTGTTTCTGACCACCCGAAAGCTTAACCCCTCTCTCCCCTATTATGCTATCATAACCCTCGGGATTATCTATAATAAACTCATGGGCATAAGCTGCTTTTGCTGCTGCTATGATTTCGTGATCAGGTTTTTCCAGACTTCCGTAGGATATGTTGTTTTTAATGGTGTCATTAAAAAGAATGATTTCTTGCGTTACCATGCCGATCTGGTTTCTTAATGATTTTAACGTTACATCTCTAATATCAGTACCATCAATTAATAAGGCACCGGATGTTACATCATAGAAACGTGGTATGAGATTGGCTAAGGTCGTTTTACCAGCGCCACTAGTACCAACAATAGCAATGATCTCACCGACTTTTACTTTCAAATTAATATTTCTCAGGATGGGTACGCCATCATACTGAAAGCATATGTTCCTAAATTCAATCTGTTCCTTAATTACAGGAAGTTCTGTTGCATTCGGTTTGTCTACAATGTCGGCTTTAAGATCTAAGAGCTCAAATGTTCTTACCGCTGCAGCCAACCCTTCTTGTATTGTCTGATTGAGTTTATTTAACCCACGAACCGGTTTATACATCATGGCAAAGGCTGCCACAAAAGAGAAAAAATCCCCCGTAGTCATTGAACCTTGGATTACGTTGTATCCACCATAGTAGAGGATAGCAGCAGAAGCAAAGCCTCCCAGCATTTCCATGGTAGGTGAAGCAAGTGCTCGAATGCGGAGTCGCTTAAGCCTGATTCTAAAGAAACGGCGGTTTTCTTTCGAGAACCTGCGGCTTTCATATTGCTCCATACAAAAGGCTTTAACAATTCTGATGCCTGAGATGGTTTCAAAGATGAGTTTGGAAATATCTGCCATTTTGCTCTGGCTTTTTGTGCTGAACCTCCTGCTTTTCTTCCCAAATTTCTGAATGGGGATTATAGCCCATATGATGATGAGGTAAGAAATGGTGGCAAGCTTCCAGTTTACCCAAAAGGTGTATGCCGTCAAACCCACGATAGTAAGGAAGTTTCTCAACAGAGAGGTGATACTGTCAGAGACGGTGGACTGTAAGAGAGATGTATCATTGCCGATACGGGATATTAAAACACCTGTGGGATTCTTAGTGAAGAATGCAAGAGAAAGTGTTTGCAAGTGTTGATAAATCTTATCCCGGATGTCAGTAACCACCTTGATAGCGACATGGCCCATAAAATAAGCTTGGCCATAGTGGAATAACCCTTTGAAAAAATAAAGCAAAACAATTGCAAAAGGGATGACGGTCAGCATCTTAAGGTTCTTATCGGCAAAAACATCATCCATAACTTTTTTAATTATCCAGGCAAGCGAGGTATTGGCAGCTGCCAGTAAAATAGCAGAGATGACAGCAAGAACCATCCTTTTCCAGTATGGCTTAACATATTGCAATAATCGTTTATAGAGCTTGTAAGAATCTTTTGTTGAATCGGCAGCCATTATAAGAACCTCAATCTACGGGATATATATAGAAATTTAGCTTAATCTTCCCTTATTCCATGTGATTGATGAAAATGAATTGCAAAAAAGTCTAATTGTGTCAGTAAGTTTTTGAATTTTCGAAACGTTTAATGATGGAGCATCTTAAGGGCTATCTGAGCTGCCCGTTTCGATGCCCCGGGTTTTCCTAATTTCCCCCTGGTGGAAGAAAGTTCTTTACAGATGCTCTGATAATAAAGGGTGTCTTCAAGCATGCGGGTTACCTCAGTGGTAATCCTTTCAGCATTAGCCTCATCCTGTATCAGTTCAGGGACAACCCTTTTAGCAGCAATAATATTGGCCATCCCTATGTGATCTACCTTTACCAGTTTCCTTCCTACCAGGTATGTTAAAGGGGACATCTTGTAAAGGATGACCATTGGTGTTGATAAAAGGGCTGTCTCTAAGGTGGCTGTCCCCGAGGCAACAACTACAAGATGGGAAATATCGATGACTTCGTAGATACTATCATCAACTACTGTAATTGTTAACATGATGTTTTGAATCAGTTTTATTACTTCCTCCTTTTTTAATCCGGGAGCGACTGGCAGAATAAATTGCAGGTTGTCAAATTTCCTGCTTAGTTGCTGAGCAGCTTCTATCATAGGTGGAAGTATTTTCTTTACTTCAGTTAACCTGCTTCCCGGCAGTAGTCCAATAGTTATCTTTTGTTCATCAAGACCAAATCTTTTAATGTTTTCTGCTTTTGAATTTCTTACTTCCACTATATCCAGTAATGGATGTCCCACAAAACTAACATCAATTCCCTCTTCTTCATATAAGGCAAGTTCAAAGGGAAAAACCACAATCATTTTATTAACCAACTTAGCAATCTTCTTGATGCGGCTGGTTCTCCAGGCCCATATCTGGGGGCTGATGTAGTATAGGACAGGAATGTTATGTTTCTTGGCTGCCTTTGCCAGGCGAAGATTGAAGTCGGGGTAGTCAATTAAAATGATGAGATCAGGTCGGTCGTTTTTTAGTGACTTCTCAAACCACTTGAAAACGTGATAAAGATGCCCTAAATGGCTTATAACCTCTGTGATTCCCATCACGGAGAGTTTGGAGATATCAAAGATGATGTTGGCTCCTGCATCTTTCAGTTTCTCACCACCCATGCCATAGAAATTTAAGCCTGACTTAAGTTCTAGCATGGCTTTTACAAGATGAGAAGCATGTAAATCTCCTGAAGCTTCACCGGCGGCAATGAGAATATTTTTTGCCTTGGTTTTATCAAACAATTTTCTGAGTCTCTATCCGCAACTGTTTTGTAATCTCTAAAGCTATCTTGAGAGCCCTTCTACCAGATTCACCAGAAACGAGGGGCTTACCCTTTTGTTTAACTGCCTTAAGGAAACAACTGATTTCTTCCTCTAAAGAATCCTTAGGTTCAATCTTAGGCTTTTCACTCGCAATATAGGGTATCCTTCCCTCATCCTCAATCTTCCTGTAAACCGAGACCTCCTGGGCTGAGAAATCAAGGGAGATATAGGCATCGTGTTGGAAGACCCTTATTTTTCTCATGGACTTATCTGATATTCGGCTTGCGGTAACATTGACCACACAACCGTTTTCAAATTCTAGTCTGGCATTGGCGATGTCGATCGTGGAAGAAATGACTGGTATTCCCACTGCATGGATTTCTTTTACCTCAGCATTGACTAAATTGAGGATGATGTCAATGTCGTGGATCATTATATCGAGGATAACATCTACTTCCGTACCCCTTTCTTGAAAAGAGTTTAAGCGGTGGGATTCGATAAAAAGCGGATTTTTTATAATATTCTCTGCTGCAAGGAAAGCCGGGTTAAAGCGTTCTAAATGCCCTATTTGTAAAATGAGACCTTTGTTGTGAGCAGTGGCTATTAGATCATCGGCCTCTTTTAAAGTTGTCGTCATGGGCTTTTCCAGTAAAACATTGATATCATGTTCCAGAAGATCTTTGGCTATAGCGTGGTGTAAGGGTGTAGGAACCACTACACTTACGGCATGGGCCTGAGCATATAGATCCTTGTAATTTATAAGAGGTTCAGTATTGGTCTGACGGGCTAATTCTAATGCCCTGTCATGGTTAGTATCTACAACTGCTATCAAGTCTGCTTCAGGATGATTAGCATACTTTTCTGCGTGAAATCTTCCCAGATAACCACTGCCTATGACTGCAACAGGTGTTTTGTTCATCTAGTGTGTGATGCCCCTTTCTGAACCCTTAATAAAACTTATAAGATGATCGACCTCGGGTGAATTTTTTATCTCACTCTGCGTTTGATCCAAAGCCTTATTTATTGTAAGACCGGACCTGAAGATAATACGATATGCTTTCTTAAGGTTGCTGATTGCTTCATTTGAGAAGTTATGTCTCTTAAGTCCCACCGTATTTAATCCGAACAGTTTAGCCCTTTGCCCGTTTGCCATAGTGTATGGTGGTATGTCTTGTCTTGCCGCTGAGCTCCCACCGATAATGGAGTGGCAGCCGAGCCTGACAAACTGGTGGACCGCTACTAATCCTCCTACAATGGCATAATCTTCAATTTGGATGTGTCCTCCCAAGGTTGCTGCGTTTGCAAGGATCACATGATTGCCAATCTTGCAATCGTGAGCGACATGGCTGTAAGCCATAAATAAATTGTTATTACCAATAGTGGTCTTCCCGCCTGATTGGGAGGTTCCCCTGTTGATGGTAACAAATTCCCTGATGGTATTGTTGTTGGCCAGAATAACCCACGATTCCTCCCCCTTGTACTTTAAATCCTGAGGGATAGCTCCTATCGAGGCAAATTGAAAAATTCTGCATCCTTCTCCAATCCGTGTCCAGCCGTCAATAACCACATGGGAACTGAGTTTGGTGCCTTTGTCGATCTTTACCTGGGGACCAATAATGCAGTAGGGACCTACTTCTACACTCGAATCCAATTCCGCTTTAGGATCAATGATAGCAGTTTTATGTATCATAATTTCCTCTCTTTCCTTTAACCAAACGGCGCTGTGAGATTTTCCTAAACCTCTTTATCGGAAATCATTGCCATTAGTTCGGCTTCAGCAACAAGTGTTCCTTCTACAAAGGCCTCCCCTTTAAATTTCCAGACCGACTTTTTGCGTTGGAGTACCTCTAATTCAAATCGCACCTGGTCGCCGGGGTATACGGGTTTGCGAAATCTCGCTTTATCAATTCCTAGGAAAAGAACGTTTCTCATCTTAGACTTTTCACCTTCTAAGTTTAATACCAATATACCACCAGTTTGCGCCATTGCTTCTAGCAGCAGTACGGCGGGCATGATGGGGGAGTCGGGGAAATGGCCCTGAAAGAAGGGTTCATTAATACTGACATTTTTAATACCAATAATTCTTTTGCCTTCTTCTATCTCAAGGATTTTATCAACAAGAAGAAATGGATAGCGGTGAGGCAGTAAACCCATTATCTCTTTTATGTTTTTCATTTATTGTCTCCTGTGTGGTTTTGAATAATTTCTTCCAATGCCTTAACCTTTTTCTCCAGTTTGTTTATGGTCTTCCTCATCTGGGGGAGGAGAGGGTAACAGCGAGAAGATTTCAGCCACTGCTTATGGGGCATATGGGGATATCCAGAAACTATAGTGTTAGCCGGAACACTGCCACTCACACCTGTTTGAGGCGTTACTATGGTATTGTCTCCAATTTCTAAATGTCCTACCACACCAACTTGCCCGGTCAAGATAACGTGTTTTCCAATGGTGGTGCTTCCAGAAATGCCCACTTGGGCAATGAGCAGGCTATCTTCTCCTATCACCACATTGTGAGCAATATGAACCAGATTGTCAGTTTTAACTCCTCTCTTAATCCATGTTTTCCCCAGAGCTCCCCTGTCTATGGTGTTATTGGCACCAATCTCCACATCATTATCAATCTGGACAGTGCCTACTTGGGGAATTTTGCAGTAACGGTTACCATCGGGGGCAAATCCAAATCCATCACTTCCAATTACAGTGCCAGCGTGAATAATTACCCGCTTGCCTATTCGACAGTTTTCCCGAATGGATACGTGAGAATAGATAGTTGTATCTTCACCAACAAAGGTTCCATCCCCAATTGAGGTGTGCGGGTGAATGACTACATGATTAGAAATAGTAACATCTTTGCCTATAAAGACCCAAGGATAGATAGATACGTCTTTGCCAATCCGTGCTCCCTCTCCAAGGATGGTATTTTCATCGATGCCCAGGACGGGATGAGGGTGCTGGTGAAAAAGTGCTATCGTCTTAGCATAGGCAAGGTAGGGATTATCCGTTATAATAAAGGGTTTGTCTATCCCCTCTATTTTGTTTGAGACGATGATAGCAGAGGCCTTTGTTTTTTTTGCTTTATTAAGGTATTTGCTTTGAGCAATGAAGGTAATTTCTCCTTCCCGTGCTTCATCTAAGCTAGAGATGCCGGTAATAATGAGATTAGTATCTCCCAGCACTTCTCCTTCTATAAGGTTAGCAAGCTCTTGTAATGTTTTTTCCATTATCTTTAAGCGCTCTTACTTTTACAGCCCTTTGTTATCCTGAAGATATTTTTGATCATAGATCTTGAGTATCGCTTCTGTTACATCTCTTGCTTCATCTGCGAAAAGAAGTGCACTCTCACTCTTCTCAAAGATGAAGGTAAATCCTTTCTCCTTGCCATACTCCTGTGTAATTTTAACCAGCTCTTCAAGTATCGCTTTTACAGCTTCATTATCCTGTAGCTTAAGTTCGTTTTGAGAATCTTCATAGAGCCTTTTGAAATCACGGAGCTTTGCCTGATAGTCCTTCTCTTTTTCTTTCAAAGTTTCTTCGGTGAGCATAGCACTCTGTTTTTCCAGGATTTCCTTGAGCTTTTTCAATTCCTCCTGCTTTAGGGCAAGTTTTCCCTCTGCTTCTTCTACCTCCTTGGCAAATTTCTCCTTAGCATCCTGCCCAGCCTTGCAGAGATTGAGAGCCTTCTGCAGATCCACATAGGCAAGCTTGTAATCTGATGCTCCAAAGGTCGGTTCAACCCCAAATAAAATTAAAAAGATGACAATACCCAAACAAATCTTCCTCATTTTTCCTCTACCTCCTTTTTTATGTTAACCCTCTTTGAATTGGGTTAGAAGAGCGCACCCATGGTGAAGTGGAACTGACTGGAGTCCTCATCGTATTTGGAATTAGGATCGAGGTTGATGCCCCACTCGAGTCTCAGAGGACCAAAGGGTGATTGCCAGCGAACTCCGAACCCCGTACCCATTCTGATATCTGAAAAATAGCTATCGCTTTTTTTATAAGCATTTCCTGCATCAAAGAAGACAACACCTCGTACCCCGGCTTCCTTTAAGATTGGAAAGATGTATTCAAGGTTAAAAAAGAGCTCCTTTTCGCCGCCGACTACGTCATATTCATCTGAATAAGTTTGGAAGAGAGTATTCTCATTATAAATTTTCCTCTCTCTAGGTCCCACAGAGCGGTCTTCAAAACCTCTTAAACTATCCAGTCCTCCTAGAAAGAACTTTTCGGAGATGGGTATGTCCTCTCCTCCGTATCCTATAGAATAGCCTATGGTTCCCCGAATCATGAAAGCAGAGTCTCTTGGCATGGGGAAATACTTTGCGAAACTCCCTATGAAAGTGAAAAATTT
>WTBG01000123.1 GCA_013139225.1 Deltaproteobacteria bacterium | reverse complement strand
AAAGTACCGGTACCAGGAATAGAGTTATAATATTGATAGTCATTCCCCCAAAGGAGGGGATCGCCATTGGAACCATGACATCTGAACCCCGTCCAGTTGAGGTGAGCACTGGGATAAGCGCCAGAATAGTAGTGGCAGTGGTCATCAGGCAGGGTCTGACACGTCGCTCACCGGCTTCGATTGTTGCTTCTCGAATATCTTTCACTGATGAAGGAGTTCTCCTGGAAAAGATCTGCTTTAGATAAGTGGCCATAATGACACCGTTATCAGTAGCGATACCAAAGAGTGCAAGAAACCCCACCCACACCGCAACGCTTAAGTTAAAGGGATGAACCTGGAAGAGTTCGCGCATATCAGTCCCAAAAATGGAAAAATTAAGGAACCAGGGCTGTCCATAAAACCAGATCATTATGAAACCACCAGCCCAACAGACCACAATACCTGAAAACACCAGAGCGGTTGTCAGTGTTGACTTAAACTGAAAGTAGATAAGTATAAAGATGATAACGAGTGCCAACGGCAAGACCACCATAAGTTTTTTCTCTGAACGCACCTGATTCTCATAACTCCCGGCAAAAGTAAAGCTCACTCCAGCAGGGATTTGAAACTCACCACTCTCAATTTTATGATTCAAATAGTCCCGGGCTTGTTCCACCACGTTTACCTCAGCAAAACCTGGCTTCATATCAAAGAGAACATATCCCACCAGAAAGGTATCCTCACTTTTAATCACCTGCGGTCCACGGATATATTTGATCTCTGCAAGTTGTGTAAGAGGTATCTGTGCTCCGTCAGGAGCCGGGACGAGGATCCTGCCCAGGGACTCGATACTGTCCCGCAGCTCACGCATGTACCTGACCCTGACAGGGAATCGTTCTCTTCCCTCCACAGTGGTGGTAATCCGTTTGCCACCAATAGCAACCTCAATCACATCCTGAAGCTGCCTGATCTTTATACCATACCGAGCTATAGCCCGCCTATCGATATCGATCTCAAGGTATGGTTTTCCAATGATTCGGTCGGCGATTACAACTGCTGGTTCAACAGATGGGACCTCCTTGAGATATCGTTCGATCTGTAAACCAACTTTTTCTATCGCATCCAGAGTCGGTCCTTTTACCTTAACTCCCATGGGAGCACGCATCCCACTCTGGAGCATAACAATACGGGCAGCGATGGGTTGCAATTTTGGTGCGGATGTAGTTCCGGGAATTTCAGCCGCTTTGACGATGGTATCCCAAATATCATCAGGCTTCTTAATACCCTCCCATGGCTCACGTCCGTCATTCAAATCCGGATCCAGCGGGGGACGCCACAGGCGGAATGGTCTCCCCTCGTCATCGGGTATGAGACGTCCTTCGTCGTCTCTGACAAACTGTCCCGGTACCTTATACGGTTTCCCATCTGGGGCTATAAGTGGAGTGCCATTTTCACCGCGAAAGAAATCGTTGTCATCAGAAGAAAAACTAAATCTCATACGTCTTCCACTACGGTCAACAATATACTCCGGCTTATAGTTTATAACCGTCTCGATCATTGATATGGGAGCAGGATCAAGGGGGCTCTCCACCCTTCCCAGCTTGCCCACCACCGATTCAACTTCTGGGATATCCTGCAGTGACATATCCTGCTTTTGAAGGACGTCGAGTGCCTCGCCTATTGATGCATGAGGCATGGTCGTTGGCATATAGAGGTAAGAACCTTCGTCCAGCGGAGGCATGAATTCCTTGCCTAACCCCGGAAATTTATGGGCTACATAGGAGACGGGTCCACTACTCCTCACTACAGTTGGCAGCCAGCCAAAAAAAGAATCAAATCCCAACCAAACCACCAAGCCAAAAAAGGTAATGATAAGAGGAACGGAGAGAAACGCAACCTTGTTATCCAGGCACCACCTCAATAGACGTCCATATCTGTGCATAAATAAATAGAAAAGTACAAGCAAGCCACAAATTAATATGATTACAAAGATAAAATTAAGAATAAGACCCTTCTCCGGCCCAAGGGGAAGCCAATGCTCAGAAAGTAAAATAGCTACCACAAAGACAGCAAGTCCATTGACTGCCCACGGTACCCACCGCTTGATGTGTTTAGGAATGAACCCTTCACATATGCGGTATGCACCAATGAGTGTGATGAGCATACCTGCCCACCAAGTGATAAGAAATGCTATAACCACTCCAAGTATAACAATAGCTCCATTTACAATACGTTTGATCCATTCCCCTCTTATCTTCCCGGTAAAAAGGATATGGGCAAAGGGGGGGATGATAGTAAGTGCCACAACCACTGAGGCAATAAGAGCGAAAGTTTTGGTAAAGGCAAGGGGTTTGAACAGCTTTCCCTCTGCTGCCTCCATGGTAAAAACAGGTAGAAAGCTCACGATGGTGGTTGCTATCGCGGTTAAGACTGCGGAACCCACCTCGCTGGTGGCACGGAAAATGACCTCAAGGCGATCCTCTTTCGGATCAGCGGTGTCCAGATGCTTGAGGATATTTTCACACACAACGATGCCCATGTCTACTATGGTACCGATAGCAATGGCAATCCCTGATAACGCCACGATGTTGGCATCAACCCCGAATGTCTTCATAGCTACAAAGCACATCAGCACTGCCAGAGGAAGCAGTCCCGAAATAAGCAGCGAGCTACTGAGATGCATCACCATGACAAGAATAACGATGATGGTCACCAGCATTTCATCAGTCAATGCATTGTTAAGAGTCCCCAGGGTTTCGTAGATGAGCCCTGATCGGTCGTAAAAGGGAACGATTTTAACCTGGCTTATAGTACCATCAGGAAGGGTTTTCCTTGGCAGCCCGGGTGTAATCTCATCAATCTTTTTCTTAAGGTTTTTAATGGCGGCAAGGGGGTTATACCCATAGCGGACAACCGTTACTCCACCAACCACTTCTGCCCCTTCTTTATCCAGAGCTCCACGCCTGAGCGCAGGGCCCAGGGTGACCCTGGCAATGTCTTTCACATAGATGGGAACATTATCAGTAACCTTGATAGCGGTATATTCTATATCCTGCAAACTTTTAATGAAACCCAGTCCCCGGATAAAGTATTCTACCTTGTTGACTTCAATGGAACGAGCACCCACATCGATATTCGACAATTTGACTGCCATAAAAACTTCATCTAGTTTTATCTTGTAAGCTCTCATGGCATCAGGATTTACATCAATCTGATACTCCTGAACAAAACCACCAACAGAGGCAACCTCGCTTATACCTTTTGCTGAAAGGAATGCATAGCGCACATACCAGTCCTGGATTGTCCTAAGCTCATGCAAATCCCAGCCACCGGTGGGATTACCCTCTTCATCCTGCCCTTCCAATGTATACCAGAAAATCTGACCCAGGGCTGTTGCGTCAGGTCCGAGAGCGGGTTGAACTCCTTCGGGTAATGTGCCGGTTGGCAGGCTGCTCAATTTTTCCAGCACACGGGAGCGAGACCAGTAAAAGTCAATTTCATCCTCAAATATAATATATATCGATGAGAAACCGAAGAAGGAGTAACTGCGGATGGTTCTAACCCCGGGGACACCAAGCAGTGCAACCGTGAGTGGATAGGAAATTTGGTCCTCCACATCCTGAGGTGAACGGCCCATCCACTCAGTGAAAACAATCTGCTGGTTCTCACCAATGTCCGGGATTGCATCCACAGGTACGGGATTGCGGGGTAAGCCACCCAGGTCCCAATCAAACGGCGCTACCATCACTCCCCATCCAACAAATAAGAGGGTTATTAGAAAAACAACAAGCTTGTTCTCCAGACAGAATCTAATTATCCGGTCAATCAGGTTGGTGTTTGATGGTAACTGGTCTTTGGGTATTTCATTCATGGGTGTGTCCTTCCGGTTATTCTTTCATAGAACCGGGGGAGATTGTTTCCACCTGTTCACCACACGTAAACATGGCACTGCCGTAGTAAGGATTCTCCGTTCCAGGTTTGTTCTGGAGCCAGTAGGCACCTTTCCCACCCGCAGCCATGGGGCAGTGAAAACGAAGAACGGGTTGTGTGCCGTTTGTACAGAACTTCTTTGCCACTGTATAAAGAAAGTCAGAAAGCGATATGAATGCAGATCGTGCACTTTCAATATCCTTTGACCCTGCTATACCTTGAGCACTGCCTGCAATTGATTTTTGCGCTTTCATCCAGGCCATGTGTGCGGGACCTTCGAGTAACTTCATGTCTACAGTATCAAGAGACGCAAGCAGCTTCTTTGCGTTGGCCTGTGCACCTTTTGCATCGTCTTTACTCAATGCCTGTTGAATCATGAAGTAAGCCGATAAAACACCGTCCAGCTGGGTTCTAAACGCATCAGAAACTTTAAATGGCTCTGTCTTTTTCTCTTCAGCTTTTGAAGTGAGATTTCCCTTTTCTCCACCATGTTGATGACTAGGCGGCGGAGCACCTCCTTCAGGGCTCATCATGCTTGGTTTCGCAAGAATCTGAATGGCACTGTCAATCTTAAAATTGCCATTTACCACTACCCGTTCACCTTCATTGAGACCTTCACGAACAACGTAAAAATCCCCAGCCCGTGGACCGAGGACTACTTCGCGTCCCTCGAATGTCCCTTTCTTGTCAGGGACTTGAACGTAGACAACAGCACGTTTTCCAGTGAAGAGGGGGGCAGTCGCCGGGATCACCAGAGGAACCTCATTCTTCGTGGCATTTACAGCCATATTATCATCGTCTGCTAACGTGACATGAACGAGTGCACTAACAAACATCTCCGGTTTAAGCTTCCCCCCAGGGTTGGGAACATTAACACGCACCTTGACTGTTCTGGTTTTGGGGTTAAGAAATGGATCTATAAAGACAACCTTTCCATTGAAGGTTTCTCCGGGATACGCCGCGGCATCAAACTCTACCTTTTGTCCAACTCGGATCCAAACGAGATCAGACTCGTAGGCATCAAGCATAACCCACATTTGAGAAAGGTCAGCAATGGTGTAGATTTTGGTCCCCGTTTTCACATACATCCCTTCAAGGCCATCTTTGTGTATGACGACGCCACTCATCGGTGCATAAACTTTCACGTGGTCAGTAACTTTACCACGCTTCTCAATCTCCCCGATCTGTTTTTCTGTTAACCCCCATAGCCGAAGTTTTTCCTTCACGGCGTCAACAGTTTTAAAGGCAGTTTCCCTCATGACGGGTATCTCGCTTTGCTTCAGTTCCCCCACAGTTTTGATGGCCTGAATCAATTCCTCCTGCGCAGTGATAAGTTCTGGACTATAAAGGTTAACCATAGGGTCACCTTTTCTTACAAACACTCCTGTATAGTCTACATAGAGGTCATCAATACGCCCGGGCACCCAGGCTGTAATATAACCGAGGCGGGTCTCGTCATAATCAACTTTACCATCCATTCTTATCCTGGCAGTCACTTTCTTTCTTGCAACTGTGGCAACTTCTATTTCAGCAAGTTTCATCGCTTTTGCAGACATTTTGAGCTCGCGCGGGCTCTCATCCTCACTTAAACCGCCACTTGCAACAGGGATTAGATCCATACCACATATGGGACATTGGCCTGGTTTGGGCAACTGAAACTGGGGATGCATAGAGCATGTCCACCTCTCAGCTTTTACTGTTTCACTGGCAGTATGTTGGTGATCCTGTGTTTCCGGTCCTCCACCCCTTAAGAGGTACCCCAGAGCAAAGGCACTGATGATTACTGTTGCAAGAATAAACTTTTTCATGGCTGCTCCTTCTGACAATATTGCAAATCCTTCTTTATTAGCCATTCAGGTAATAGGTTTTATTCTCTTTCTGGTTGTTCACTCTTTATCTCAAAACTACTTGATTCATCTCTCGGTATTTCTTTTCCGATGAGCTCTTCAATCTTTGCCAGACGCTGAGCACGGTTGGCAAGTGCTCTCTCAAAAGAGAGCTGAAATTCCAAAAGCGTTCTCTCCGCATCAACCACATCAAGAAAGTCCGTCTTACCTGCTGCAAATGCCTTTTGAATAACGTTGAAAGATTGCTTTGCCTTTGGAACTAAGGTATCCCTGTAAAGGCTGATCTTTCTTTTAGCATCACGGAAATTGTAAAGCTCCATCTTAAGATCTGCAATTAGACTGTTCTCCCGGTCACTCCGCTCTCTGAGTGTAGCCACATGCCTGAGCCGTGCCTCTTTTTCACCTGCACGGTATTTGTTGTGCCAGATGGGCAGATTGATGGAGAACTTGGCAATGACGGGATCTTTCCCGTCATCTTTTACCCTTGGGATTTCACCTGTCTCGGGATTGGCAGGTGGTGTCAATGCATTATCAGTGTCAATATATTCCACCCCCAAGGTGAGATTGGGAAAGTATTCCTTCCTTGCCAGGTCGATGGCTGCCTTCTCCTTTGCTATAGTAAAATCTATGGCTTTTAGTTCTGGATTGCTTTCTTTTAACCAGGTTAGTAGTTGGTCATCGGGAATAACCATTCGCTCTTCGGGGATGACTTTTGGGTAAGGCAGAGAATAGTTGAAAGGTCTGTTTAGAGCTTCGTTCAATTTTGCCGTTATGGGATCTCGAAGATCACGAAGTGTTAGCAAACTATCCTCAAGCTTGCCAAGTTCCACCTGAGCCTTTATAAGATCCCCATAGGAGGTCATTCCCGCACTGTAATTAGTTCTCGCCACACTTTCTAAGTAGGCAATTAATCTCTTATGCTCTTCCGTAGTAGCTATTGCACGTGATAGATAGTAGTATTCATAATAAGCATCCTTAACCTCAAAGAAGAGCTTCAGTTTCTCGGATTGATATCGTTGACCCTCTGCATTGGCAGCCTCAAGGGCGATGTTGCCCTTGAGGGTCAACTTTCCATACCATGGAAACATCTGTGACAGCTCGAACTTGTGCCGTTGAGGTCCGACACGGGTTTCAACCTCCTTGATGAAGTAGGCATAGGTAAAGTTCGGGTCTGGTAAGGTGCGTACCTGGGGAACTTTCAGCAGTGTAGCTTTCCATCGATTGAAGACTGCCTCAAGTCCGGGATTGTTCAATGCAGCATATGCCAAGTAATCGGAGATGACAGACTCTTCGTTCAACGTGGGGAGGTTTTGAGGAGTGTAGGTATGATTTTCTGACACATATTGTGTCTTTTCCACTTTGGCAAGATCAAGGAAAGCCTGCTTCTCCCTCGAAGAAGCACAACCAAAAATCAAGGTAACTGCAAGACTTGATACAATGAACTTCATGTATTGTTTCACCTTCATTCGGCATCCCCCCATTGTTGTCATTATATTCTCTGCCTGAACCTACTAACTAACATTCTACCGCTCTTCCCAAAGCAATGAAAAGATGTCGTGTATTGACACCATGATCGTTTTTTTCCTTAATTATCTGCTCAGCAGAATTGACAATTTTCTGAAGTTTCTCACGAGTAATGTTCTTATTAAGCAGCAGAGCAGAGAGGGCATGCATGGTATGTTCACACCAGCGTGCTGAGGTCATTTTACTTACTTCATCTAAACATTTGTTCAATTCTTTTTCCACCGCCTGCTCCTCACATTCAGCGCCAAAGACAGGGTCACATTCAAGACAGGCGGCATAGTGAATCATAATTTCTCCATCTACTTTTGGTGTTTTATCCACCGTGGGTTTATAGTCGGGGTTTTTGGCCATCTCTGCAGCGGCTATATCTAAAATAGTGGTGGTAACACCTTTCAGTCCTCCTGGCTTTGCCATCTTTTTGCGAAGTGTTTCTGGGCCAACTACCTCTTCACATTTCTTGGGATTTTTCACCATTTCCTCAGCAATTGATTGAATCTTTCTGACAGCTTCTAAAGATACGGTTCCATCTGAGAGGGAGGAGCTTAAGTTAAATCGTGCATGGCAACACCAGGGAACAGTCTCAGTCTGTCTCAATTTCTCGCGATTCATTCCGCTGATATACTGATTTGCTTTGCACATCTCTTTCATGGTTTTGCTGCACCGCTGGCACATACCGATATACATGAGTGCCCTCTCAGGAATCCAACCCGTATCTCTCTTTTTATCAAAAGTGGCGATGGAATCCTTTTCAAACTGACGCTCTCCCACCTCCTCACGATACTTGCTGAGGCAGGTAGATGAACAATACAATCCCTCGTTCAGTTCTATGGGATAATTTGTTGTTTTACCACAGATAGTACATTTCTGTTGTTGGCTGCTTGTTTCCAGTCCTGTCATAACAAAGTCCTCCTTATTCATTTAAAAACTTAACACTCTGGACTGGCAGGATACTGGACGTACACACATCAAGTTTGTATTTCATCCAGCATCAAGTAACCAGGATCCAGGATCACTGTCTTTGTCTTGCACACATTCTATGGTCACCAAACCATTTGGCAACAAATGAAATTATTAGGCGACTTATGCAAGTTCCTTATACAAAGGTTCCAAACCGTAGCGCTCAACCATGTGATAGAGATGTTCTTCGCTCACTGCTTTTTCTCTAATGAGTTTAATCGATGCCTCTAGAGCTTTAAACACCTTTTCTTCATCCCCCAGTTTGAAAAGCTCCTGTCCAATATGGTGCCATCTCCCGAAATGTCCACCTACCATTACTCGATACCCTTTTTCGACAATAGTCATTGCTTCTTCCGGACATTCAACGGCGCAGGCACCACACTGCTTACAGTGCTTCTTTATGATAACTGGTCCTTCTTCTTCCATTACCACTGCTTCATCAGGACACACCTCAACACATTTTCCACACTTAGTACATTTTTCTGGATGGCTCAATTCAGGAATAGCTACTCCATGGATACCAAAATCCTTGACCTCAGCAGCCGTGCAGTTATTAGGACATGATGAGATGGACACAGTAAAAAGCGTATGCGGCATGAAAGGGACGTCAAACTTATCCGCAATCATCTCCGTCACCTTCCATTCTTCCATCTTCTGCTCGAGCTTTTTAGCCAATTCCACCACATCGATCAATTGGCGAGGGCAGCCGAAGAATCGCATATGGCAGAGCTCAAACTGATAAAGCTTGGCACCCTGGTTGAGTGGAATCTCTGGGTCAATAGCATCATCAGAGGTTCCCTCTTCACGGACCTTTTTTAGCCTTGCCATCAGGGATTCCCCGAACATCTCAAAGTAGTCGTCCCTGGTCTGAACCACTTCCTCCATGGTAACCATGTTTTTCTTGTTTTTTCGGGCAAGCTTTTC
>WTBG01000223.1 GCA_013139225.1 Deltaproteobacteria bacterium | reverse complement strand
GACCCGGATCATGCAGGTGCCATTAGCGAGCTGAAGAAGTACCGCGATAAATTCTAACTCTTTTAACCCAGATTTTGCAGTAGGTATTGTAGCGAGGCGTAGAAAACCGTAGCGAAACGTGCAGTTGGAGCGATTTTGCGACGAAGGCATATCTATAGATATGTTGAGGAGTAAAATCGTGTCGTAAACGACTACACGTGCAACGGGTAGTTTTGTTTCGTCCGGAAGGATGAAACAAAAGAGGCATGAAAGTGCCGATAGTTTCCCTTTGCGACCCCGTGAGAAACACGGGGGTTTCAAAGCAATAAACAAGCGGTGCAGCAAGGATTTTCAAGCCGTAGTAGATGGCTACTGCAAATTCTGGGTTAAATAAGGAGTTTGTTTGCTATGAAAAAAATAGGTGTTCTTACCGGGGGCGGTGATTGTCCAGGTCTCAATGCAGTGATAAGGGCGGTAGTAAGAAGGGCTATCGATACCTATCAGATTGGAGTGCTGGGTATTCGAGAAGGGTGGGCTGGTTTAATTAATGGTAATGTAGAACCACTTACTCACTTTTCTGTTAGTGGTATACTGCCACGGGGAGGAACCATCCTGGGAACTTCCAGAACCAACCCATTAAAGTCCAATGAATCGATGCAGAAGGTGTTAAATAATATTAAAAAGTATGGCGTAAATGGATTAATTGTCGTTGGGGGAGAGGATACCCTGGGGGTAGCATCCCGGTTGCATGATATGGGGGTCCCCATAGTGGGCGTGCCTAAAACAATTGACAATGATCTTTCTGGCACCGATTATACTTTTGGTTTTGACACAGCGGTTAGTATTGTCACTGAAGCAATTGACAGGCTGCATACTACTGCTGAATCTCATCATCGCGTAATGGTTGTCGAAGTAATGGGAAGGCATACAGGCTGGATTGCCACAATTGCCGGTATTGCCGGAGGAGCAGACTGCATCTTGATTCCTGAGCAACCTTTTAAAATTAATGAAGTTGCTGAGATGATTAAGAAAAGGCGTGAAAAGGGGAAGACATTCAGTATAGTTGTGGTTGCTGAGGGAGTAGAGTTCGGTGAATCCAGTGGTTTGGTAACTCAGGGTGAAAAGACAGATGAGTTTGGACATGCTCTGTTGGGAGGTGTTGGAAATGTTATTGGAAAGAAGATAGAAGAACTCACTGGTATGGAAACACGGGTGACCAATTTAGGATATATTCAGAGAGGAGGTTCTCCCACCGCTTTCGATAGAGTTTTGGCTACTCGATTTGGGGTGAAGGCTGTTGATATGTTAGTCAATAAGGAATCAGGTAAAATGGCCTGTTTAAAAGGGAATGAAATTGGGTCAGTAGATTTAAAGGAGGCAATATCAAGCAGTAAGACCATCACTCCTGACTTATATCAAGTTGCCAAGTTGTTTTTTGGTTAGATCTTAGCTGCTTTAAGGCTCGGATGTGTTTATTAAGTGATGAGAATTTGTCTTGACTTTTAAGAGACGGCTCGGTAAGATTCATCAAATCTAAGGTTAATAGTGTAGTAAAATAAAACAGTTGGACATCTTTCGCCACTTAAACTTGCAGAAGGAGGGAACGACATGGCAATAAAGATAGGGATAAACGGCTTTGGCAGAATAGGGAGAACTTTTTTAAGAATAGCTTCTTCAAATAAGGATTTTGAGATTGTTGCTATTAATGATCTTACTGATGCTAAAACCCTGGCTCACCTTCTGAAATATGATTCCACACATGGTGTTTTTGCTGCGGATGTCAAAGCGAAAGAAGATGCGATAGTAGTTGATGGAAAAGAGATTAAGATTTTGAGTATCAAAGATCCTGCTTCTCTACCCTGGCGTGATATGGGTGCCCAGGTTGTAGTTGAAGGCACGGGACTTTTTCGTGATAAAGAGAAAGCTTCCAAACATTTGCAGGCAGGGGCTAAGAAAGTTATCATTACTGCTCCTGCAAAGAGTCCTGATATTACTATGGTGATGGGAGTTAATGAAGGAGATTATGATCCTGCAAAGCACAATATTATTTCCAACGCCTCTTGCACTACCAATTGTTTAGCACCGGTAGCTAAGGTTTTGCTGGAGCAATTTGGTATTAAAAAGGGTTTAATGACCACCATCCATTCTTATACCAATGATCAGAGACTGCTCGATTTGCCTCATAGCGATCTAAGGAGAGCTCGTGCCGCTGCTATGAGTATGATTCCTACTACCACAGGGGCAGCGGCTGCTGTTTCGCTGGTGCTGCCGGCTTTGAAGGGTAAGCTGGACGGCATGGCCATCCGCGTTTCCACCCCTAATGTTTCAGTAGTTGATCTGGTTGCTGAGCTAGAGAAGGATGCTACAGCAGAGGAGGTAAACAATGCACTCAAAAAGGCAGCTAATGGATCGCTAAAGGGTATCATGGAGTTTTGCGAAGAACCTCTGGTATCTATAGATTTTAACAATAGTCATTCTTCCTCCATTGTTGATGGGCTTACTACTTTAGCTATCGGGGGGAACATGGTAAAAATTCTATCCTGGTATGATAATGAAACCGGTTATTCTGCACGTATCGTTGATCTTATCGTTTTCATAGCAAAAAGTTTATAGATTGGGGTGGGCAGCACAACTGAATAATAATGAAAAACTAATGACGTGGAAAAAACAGAGATATGCTTAGCTACGTTGATGAGATAGAGGTTAAGGACAAAAAGGTTTTTATTCGGGCTGATTTTAATGTGCCGCTGGATCAGGGTATTATTACTGATGATACCAGGATCAAGAGTACGCTTCCCACTGTTCGGTCTGTCCTTGATAGAGGAGGATCTGTAATTCTTGCTTCCCACTTGGGTAGGCCCAAAGGGAAGGTGGATAAGAAGTATAGCCTGGCACCGGTGGCAGACAGGCTTTCTGAGTTACTGGGTAAAGAAGTCATGTTTATTGAGGACTGTATTGGAAAAGAGGTTGAAGAGAAGGCTCAACATTTAAAGCCTGGTGATATTTTGCTCTTGGAGAACTTAAGGTTTCATCCAGAGGAGGAGAAAAATGATGAAGGATTTGCAAGGAAGCTGGCCGGGCTGGCTGATATTTACATAAATGATGCTTTTGCTGTCTCCCATAGGGCACACGCCTCTGTTGAAGCAATCACTCGTTTTGCCGGGCAAAAAGGTGCGGGCTTTTTAATAAAAAATGAGATTACTTATTTCAAGAAAGCTATGGGTGAACCTGAACGACCCCTCATTGCTATTATAGGTGGTGCCAAGGTGTCGGGTAAACTGGAGGTGTTAGAAAATCTGATTCAGAAAGTGGATAAGCTATTGATTGGTGGGGGAATGGCATTTACCTTCCTTAAAGCCGAAGGAATTGAGATAGGAAAATCTTTAGTGGAGGATGATTTATTGGATACTGCCAGAAAAGTGATGAAAAAGGCAGATGAAAGAGGAGCAAAAGTTATTCTGCCGGTGGATTGTGTGGTTGCTAACAAGGTGGATGCTGAAGCTGAGTATAAAACAACAACCATTAATGATATTCCTGCTGACTGGCTGGGACTTGATATCGGTGAGCAAACACTGAAACTTTTTAAAGAAGCTATCAAAGACGCCGGGACTATTGTTTGGAATGGGCCAATGGGGGTCTTCGAAATAGAACCCTTTAGCAAAGGTACCTATGGGGTAGTTGATCTTGTTGCGGATTCTCCTGCTCTGAGTATTGTGGGAGGAGGGGATACCGATGTTGCTTTACATCGCTCTGGTAAATCCGATAAGATCTCTTTTATGTCCACTGCTGGCGGTGCCTTCCTGGAGCTTCTCAAAGGGGAAACTCTTCCGGCTATTAAGGCACTTGAACATTAAAAGTATAATGGAGGAACCATGAGAAGGCCTCT
>WTBG01000140.1 GCA_013139225.1 Deltaproteobacteria bacterium | reverse complement strand
ATGGAAGAACCTATTCCAAGAGGACCTTCTAAAGGAATGGTCATTAGCCGGGAAAATCTGGATCTGATGTTAGATGAGTATTACACATTTCGGGGATGGGATTTGAAAACAGGTATTCCTACTCCCGAAAGGTTGATCAGTCTGGGGCTTGAAGATGTCGCTCAGGATATGAAGACCTATCTAGCAGCTGCTGATCAGCAAAAAAAGTAGTCAGCTAAAAATCTTTTTATAAAGAGGTTTGCTTCTCTTTTAAACGATAGATACCGTCCCAATCTATGTGGGCGGTGTTTCTTTGCATCGTGTATAATATGGAGGTAGAATATGAAGCTGGATGAAACGATAATTACCAAAGCGATTGTGGATCGATATACTGAAAAACTGAAAGATGCCATCAGTGTTGATGTTGCTATTGTAGGAGGAGGGCCTGCTGGTTTGGTAGCAGCTTATCACCTGGCAAGAAAAAAAAAGAAGGTTGTCCTGTTTGAACGCAAGTTGAGTATAGGTGGTGGCATGTGGGGTGGCGGGATGATGTTTAACGAGATTGTAGTGCAGGAGGAAGGGAAAAGGGTTCTTGACGAACTTTCTATTAGTTCCCGTAAATACCAAAAAGGTTACTATACTGCTGATTCGGTGGAGGCTGCTTCTACTCTCTGCTCTTCTGCAGTGAAGGCAGGCGCCAGGATTTTTAACCTGATGAGTGTGGAAGATGTGATGGTGCGTGAGGGAAAGGTAATTGGAGTGGTGATCAACTGGACAGCAGTGGAGATGGCACAGTTGCATGTTGACCCGCTTTGTGTGCAGGCGAAGTATGTGGTTGACGCCACGGGCCATGCTACTGAAGTGGCGAAGGTAATTGAACGAAAAGTCGGGGCACATCTTTTTACTGAGACAGGGAGGGTAATAGGAGAAAAGTCGTTATGGGCTGAGGTGTCAGAAGAGACTACATTAGAAAACACTAAGGAGATTTATCCAGGGGTTTTTGTGACAGGAATGGCTGCCAATGCTACCTTTGGCAGTTATCGTATGGGCCCCATCTTCGGAGGGATGTTACTTTCTGGAGAAAAGGTAGCCAAGCTCATCTTAAAACAATTGAAGTAGTTTTTACTCTTTTTATTAGTAACGTTCAAAAGTGGTGTGCTGGAACACTCAGAGCGATACTTGATACCGGTTTCTTGATGCTGGATAACAATGATCTAAGATATCTAATATCCAGTGTCTTATCAGCCCGAAAGGCGAAAATTCAAATCCACCTGATTTTCTTCTTTATGTAATCCATAAGCAAGCACCGTCCCAGTTCCCCTGCTTGTATGTGAAATACTCTTCCACCGCATCTCCTTGCCATTTCATGCACAAAGTTTACTCTCTCTTTTTCCTCGGACAGCAGAAAAATACTGGTGTCAATGTTGTGCTGGGAAAGAATCTTGAATCTTTTAAGGGTCTTAAAAAGGGTTTTGGGGTGAGGTGGAAACTGGAAGAAAAGGTAGCCCTTTTCTCTGTGGGCTGTCGGTTCACCATCGGTGATAAGAAAGACCTGTCTGCGATACCCTTTGTGTATGGAGAGTATTTTTTGGGATACATCAAGAGCCTCTTCCATGTTGGTGTAGGGATTAGTTTCATCCCAGGTGAGGAAAGGGACCTCTGAATTTTTTATTTTGTAGGCTTTGGTTGAAAACCCTACTACTGCAATGCGGTCTTTGGGATACCGTTTTCGCACCAGCTCAAAGAGTGCAATAGCAACCTTTTTTGCTGCAATGTATCGATTTTCAAATCGCATAGATTTGCTGAGATCAAGAAGGATGACTGTCGCGGATCTGGAGGTAATCTCTTTTTTGAAAACGGCAAAATCACTTTCTTTAAGCTGAACTGGCAGCCTGGTTCCTGTTCTTTTGATAGCATTCAAAAGGGATTGACAGGTATCGATGAGTGGAGGATCTCCAAAACGGTATGGTCTGGTACCTTCAGTGAGGTAGGGCTCCATAGAAAGTTCAGAACTCAACCGGCGAGAGAGTGGGTCATTTTTTCTGGGTTTAAAAATTTCTTTTAAAATATTCCAGGCTATTTTCTGCATGCCAAGAGAAGTGAGCTTAAGCCCTGAGGAACCTTGTTCAGCCAGTCCTTGACCTAGCATGAGTGGGTTAAGTCTCTTAATTATCTGCCAGTTCGCAAGAGATTCTGTTCCCAGGAGCTCCTCTAGCAGTTTTTCATCAATGCTATTAAGGTCATAGCCCCAGTATACACGCTTTAAATCCTTCTCCAGACTCTCAAGTTTGTAGAAATGGTCAGCACTTAAACTGAGTGCCTCCTGTGGAGAAAGGGAAAGAAAGCGAGCTGAACCTCCAGTGGAATTATTATTCATGGAGACCCCTGATTTAACAGGACCATCTCCATCTGCAATAGATGGAGGAGATTCAGCAGGTGGTTGGTTATTACATGTCTCTTTTCGGATACTCTTAATTATTTTAAGCAGATCCTTAATCCCTTTTAGAACCTTTTCCCCATTTAGGTCTATATATCCTTCCCTTCTTAGCTCTTCAAGGGCTTCTTCTAATGAAGTGTGTTGAAATATGACCTGAGAAAGTGCCTCGACGGGGAATGGAACTTGGGGTTCATTAAGCTTGATTGGTTCACGGGTGGGCTGGTAATGTATGAGTTTCATTGCTTAGAGCCATAGGTTGTGCTGGTTTCTTCAATTTCCTTTTTAATCTTTCCTCCAATGGCAAGTCCTTCAAGGATAAACTCTGTAGCCGAGGCCCTGTGTGCGAGAGATGTATCCCCAGTAAATTTTGCTACTCTTTCCTTAAGCGAAGGATAGGCTTCACTGTTTTTAAGATAATGAGAGGAGGATGTCATTTCTGATACTTTAAACCCATTCCCGTTGGAAAATTCCTTAAGGAAATTTCCAAATGAATCGTTAGATAGCCGTTGTCTGAAAATTTTTGAGATGGCATCTCTTATAATAATTTTAATCTTTTCTTCCTCGGCACCATCTTCAATAAAATCCCACTCTATTTTCCCTTTCATAGAAGAAGAAAGGTTTATGAGGTCAGTGATTCGCGGCACTATCTCTTTTTCCTTCAAACGGATTGCCCTGCGAAAGGCATTACTAATCAGGTTTTCCATGTTGTGGATGCTCATGCGCACACTGATTCCAGAATAGTGATTGATTTCAGATCTTCGGCGAGCCATTTGAGAAATCTCAGCAACAATTTCCTCCATAAAGTGGGGAAGCTTGAGGGTAAATCCATCGACAGCAAGAGGAGTCCTTTCCTGCCTAACGATGGTGATTTCTTCCTCAAGGGTTTTGGGGTAGTGGGTTCGTATTTGTGCGCCAAAACGGTCCTTAAGTGGTGTTATAATGCGTCCTCTACTGGTATAGTCCTCAGGATTGGCAGTGGCTATGATGAATATGTCAAGAGGAAGTGCTATTTTGTATCCCCGAATCTGCACGTCCCGTTCTTCCAGAAGATTAAAGAGCCCTACTTGAATTTTTTCATGAAGATCGGGGAGCTCATTAATGGAGAAGATTCCACGGTTGGTTCGGGGGATCAGCCCGTAATGGATGGCAAGCTCATCGGAAAGGTATCGACCTTCTGCAATTTTGATTGGGTCAATGTCACCAATGAGGTCTGCAATCGTTACATCAGGAGTCGCCAGTTTTTCCGAAAA
>WTBG01000356.1 GCA_013139225.1 Deltaproteobacteria bacterium | reverse complement strand
TAGTTATTTTCAACAATCAATTTTTGCCAATCGCATCGGATAAATCAATCTATTTCTTTCCCTTTAGTTCTTTTTCCCATCTTATATCACTGCCATAGTGTGTATCAATTTCAGGGAAAAGTCTCTTCCTGAAATCTTCTTTAGAGGAAGCAACTCTTTCATGGTGTGGGTTCTTGCTAAGAGGAGTTTTGGTTTTCACTGCTTTACGACTAGATGTAAATTGCAACTTGCTATGGTGATCTTGCACACCATTTTTAGGAGTGCTGGCTTTAATGTTCGCCTTGGTTGCCTTCTTTGCGTATGAGTCATTTGCTTGTGTCTTTGTTAATTCCCTCTCAGGTGATATACCCTCCTTATAAGATTGTTGGGGGGTGGGTATAGAATATTCTTTTTCTGCAGATGGATAGGTGTCATCTGACTCGACTTTCTTCATGGGTGAGGGGATAGAAGAGGTTCTTTCAGGTTTGTTTTTCTCTTTCCGGGATTTTGCAGGGAGGATTGAAATTTCCTCATAATTCCCTGAAACTCTCATCCACCGTTCTTCATCAGAAGAAGATTGATAAGCTCTGGGGGTATCTATAAAGTTGGAGCGGGCAATGGGATGAAAATCCCCCAGGGATGATTTCATGCCAATTTCTGCGCAGAGTGATTTATGGGAACTCCAAAGGTCGATATACCAGCTCCCCCTGCTTCTGTTTATTTCAATATCAAAATAACTGTGGGCATTTTTACCATCAAAGTGAATATAGGTAACGTCATAAACTCTGATGATTTGTCTTGGTGGTTTAGAAGATTCATCGAATTGTTTTAGGACCCTCTTTTTATCTATATTGGTAATTTCCCAATAAGCATGTAAAGTATAAGGATCAATGTCCATCAGTACAATCCGGCTCTCTTCAGGTTGTACAACTGGATTGGGTTTGGTAGAGCTTTTTGCACCTATAGTCTTTTTTGCCAGATGATTGCCAGGGATGTCTTTTTTGCTAAAGGGTTCCAGGGACTTCTTATGTGTTTCAGGAAAAGGTGTGTAAGTGTTTTCCTTTTCAGGAGCCGCACTCTGAAGTTTGGACGCTATTTCATTGGGGAAGTGAGTTTTGAATTGCCCACCCTTCTTTTTAGTATGTTCGACTTTCTCTTTTTTAAGTTCTAGACCCACACCCTGCTTCTTTCGGATTGTTTATTCCCCATTCACAAGAGCATCCGTGCAACAAGTGCTCTGCTTCCATTAGGAAGTGACGGGCTTACTTCATTTTATCATATGTTTTCGGGAGCCATGCATCACCCTGGATAAGTAACAGCTCTTTTCAGTTCCTGGAAGCCAATCCACAAGATTTTAGCAATTATCTCAGTTACTCTTGGTATATGTTTAATACCTGGTCGGCAATATTGTTCCAGGAAAAGGAGCTTTCTACGGCAGTCCTTCCATTCCTTCCCATCCAGCGTGCATGTTCGAAATTTTTAAACATGTTACCAATGCCCCAGGCAATTGATTCAGGATAGTCATATATTTTGAGTCCGTCGACTTCGTGCCAGACGAATTCCGAAGGCCCACCATTACAGCTGGCCACCACCGGCTTGCCTGCGCTCCAGGCTTCTAAAATGACGATGCCAAATGGTTCATTTCTACTTGGTACACATACAACATCAGAGGCTTTATAGATGTTTACAAGTTCCTGCCCGGATCGATAGCCTAAAAACCTGGTAGCGTGAGATACCCCAAGTGACCAGGTTTGGGTTTCAACACTGTGACGCATATCTCCGTCACCCACAAAAATGAATTTGGCATCCGGGTAATAGTGTAATATGAAAGGGATGGCTTCAACCAGCAAATCAGGTCCCTTCTGGTAAGTCATTCTCCCAACAAAAAGGGTGGTCGGATCCACGGGCCCAATTCCATAAGCAGCTTTCACCTCAGAAGGATTGAGCCACCCATCAAAGTTGTGGCAGTTGATTCCATTATAGATAACCCTTACTTTCCAGTCGGGCACATTATACATCCACATAATCTCGTTTTTTAAGGCGTTAGAAACGGTCATTACCCGGTCAGCACAATATGTACCATGCCTTTCATGATCTCTCACACGGGCGGATTCCCCTCCCCAGAAGTTGTTGCCACACCTTCCATATTCAGAAGAGTGGATGGTGAGAGCAACCTTCTTTCCTCTTCCATGTTTAATCCAAACAGCTGCATTAGATGCCAGCCAATCGTGGGCATGAATAATATCAAAGTGGCCGATGAAGTCTTCTGTCTGGAAGAAGTGGTGGACAAAAGAGCGGCACATATCATTTACTTCATTGACTAAATCAGGTTGAAGATTGAAGGGACATCTGTGGTAGTGAACCCCATCAATTTGTTGATACTCCGGCTGTCCTTCCCCCATTCTGGTAAATATGTGGACTTCATGCCCTTTCCGCTCCATAGCTGCAGCCATTTCAGTAACTACTGCTGATACACCACCCACACTAATTGAGTGAAGAGATTCCCATGAAAGCATGGCAATGCGCATAAGATCCCCCTTTCTGTTAGGATGATTTTTTTGCTAGCCAATAGTACTGACTTTGATAGAAATGAGAGACGTTCTGTAGTTAAGAGCATTTCAGTAAAAAGCACAGAAATTATTGTGATAGTGGTTGCAATTTCTTGCAGGTACTTTCTCTGAGGTTCTGTGATTAACTGCAAAAATGCTATTGTGAAGAAAAATTTAAGAAAAGCATAAAACACATACAATGTAATTCTATCACCATGTATAATTAAGTCAAGGATATTGTTAGTTATTATGAGTTATTTAGATTCATTTAAAGACATTCAGGTAAATAGTGCTTAATCATTTGATTTTTTGTAATATTTGTGCCTCGTTAGAAAGGGATCGCCTTGCTCCCTATTTTTTAGTAATCCTCAAGTCAACAGCATAATCTCTTCTTGTCCACTCACTACCCTCCCACAAAGGGAGGGGGTGATCCGACTTCTAAAATGTTTGACAATCTTTATCTACGGGTGTATATTAATAGGTGTCATTATAGAATGGTTGTAATAATTTAGCGCTTTGAAAATTTAGTTGTTTTCTTTGATAGAATTAAACTTTGCTAATTCGAGAAAATATTATTTGAATATCGAATGTCGAACAAGGAATTTAGAATGATGAAAGTTTGTTCTTTACTATTTACTTCTCCATTCATAATTCCTTATTCGGTGTTCTGCGGTTCAAAACAGATTCTCAAGTTTGATTTTTTTTAAAAGCTAAAATGTTACGAAAAGTTTTAGTTATTAGATCCTCAATTTAAATAAACCCTTTTTTAAAGGAGAGGGATTTTGTCAGTTCAATCATTAGTCCCTGTTGCTGTTGAGCAAAGGCCTCTGCCACAACTATATCAGGCAACAGTTATACAGGGGAGATTTGGTAATGAAGCGTTGTGCCAGATAACAGATGAGGATAGAACTGATGAGCATAAGCCTCAACTTTTCTCCTTCAGAAATCAGGGGGAGTCCCGGCAAAGAACAGCATATTTAAAAGAATTTTCATTTAGGTATAGTCGCAGCTTTAGAGACGGTGGATATGTGTCTTCATCTATAAAAAGCAACTTTAGATTGAGTGGTACATATGATGTGAATGGAGAGTTGTATATCCGCTTTGAAGAGAAAGGCATATACATCAATCAGTTTTCATAGAAAAAAACAGAACTTCCTTTCCAGTAATTTCTTTGTGTTCACACCTGCCTTTTAGAAAATATTTTATCATCTAAGTCATTCCAGAAAGCCAATGTTAATAGGAATTCCCAGAGAAATTAAGTTAGAAGAGAGAAGAGTTTCTTTAACTCCGGCTGGAGTTAAGGCATTTGTAAAACATGGCCATCAGGTAATTATAGAGCAGAAGGCTGGACGGGGAGGTGGTATTACTGATAATGCTTTTAGAGCAGCTGGTGGAACCATAGCTCGCAGTAACGTTACGGTTTGGGCAAGGGCAGATATGATAATGAAGGTGAAGGAGCCATTAGAATCAGAATTTTCATTGATGCGGGAAAATCAAATTATTTTTACCTTTCTGCACCTTGCAGCCAAAAAGAAGTTAACCACCGCTCTTTTAAAGAAAAAATCAATAGGGATTGCCTATGAAACAGTCCAACTTAAAGATGGCACCTTACCTATTTTAAAGCCGATGAGTGAGATAGCAGGACGTTTGTCAGTCCAGCTAGGTGCCCAGGGTTTAGAGGTAAAAAGTGGAGGGAGAGGCATCCTGATGGGTGGTGCTGAAGGGGTATCTCCTGCCCGGGTTACCATATTAGGTGGAGGCAGTGCAGGTTTTAGAGCTGGTGAGGTGGCTTCAGGTATGGGAGGATTGGTAACAATACTGGAAATCAATAAGCACAGGATGGACCTGCTTAGGGATTTATTTAATAATAGAGTGGTGGTTAAGCGATCTACACCAAGAAGTTTGGAACGTGAAGTGGTTAAAGCAGATTTGGTAATTGGTGCAGTTTTAAGCCCGGGTGCCAAAGCTCCAAAATTGATAACCAGGAATCTGGTTGGGAAAATGAAACCGGGGGCTGTAATTGTAGATATTGCCGTTGATCAGGGAGGGTGTTGTGAAACCATTAGGCCAACTACTCATGTTCAACCCTTTTATTCTCTTTACGGTGTTGTGCACTGCGGCATCACCAATCTGCCCAGCACTGTTCCCCTTACCTCAACTCTGGCTTTGACCAGAGCAAGTTTTCCCTATGCATTAGAGATTGCAAATAAAGGTTATCTATCCGCTGCTAAAGACAATCAAGCTATCAGGAGAGGAATCAATGTTGTCAATGGGAAGCTTACGAACCAAGCAGTAGCTTCGGCTTTAGGTTTGGCTTATCACAATATATGAGAAGACTTTTCTTTCCTAATTCCCCATAATCGCTCACCTTCAATTCTGACAATCTCTAATTCTATCTCCTGATTCTTCAAGGCGTCGGGTCCTTCCAGAAGAACGGGTATGTAGTTGCGTGAGCGGCCTTTGAGGGATTCCGATTGTCGATCTCTCTTTTCTTCTATGAGGACATTTAGCTTTTTCCCCAGGTAGCTGGAATAAA
>WTBG01000227.1 GCA_013139225.1 Deltaproteobacteria bacterium | reverse complement strand
TGTTACTGCCATAGATCTTAGTCCAAATAATATAGCAAAGGCCTCTAAACACTATAACCATCCAAGGGTCATATATATTGTCGGTGATGTAATGCAGAGACTCCCTGATGGTAGATTTGATGTGGTTATCCTTTCAAATATTCTTGAACACCTGAAAGAACGACCAGTTTTTCTGCGTCGCATAAGAGAAGCAGTGTCTCCTAGTAGATTACTGATTAGAGTTCCCTTATTTGAACGAGACTGGCGTGTACCGCTGAAAAAGGAACTTGGCATAGAGTGGCGGTTAGATTCTACCCATGAGACAGAGTATACCCTGGAATCTTTTGCTAAAGAGATGATTGCTGCGGGTTTGAGGATTGACTGCCAAGTGGTGAGGTGGGGAGAGATTTGGGCAGTTACTTTACCGAAAGAGTGAGATAGATTCATGGAAGAGATTACTCCAAAAGTAAGTGTTATCATGAGTGTCTATAATGGAGAAAAATACCTGCATGAAGCTGTTGAGAGTATCCTTAATCAAACATTTAAAGATTTTGAGTTCATTATTATTAATGATGGTTCCACAGACAGAACGGGAGATATACTTGAATCCTATGCTGATGAGAGAATGGTTATCGTCAATCAGGATAAGACTGGTTTGACAAAGGCTTTAAATAGGGGACTATCATTAGCGAGAGGGAAGTATATTGCTAGGATGGATGCGGATGACATATCTTTGCCAAAGAGATTGGAAAAGCAAATTCAATTTTTGGAGGAAAATACCGGAGTAGAGCTTGTCAGTTGCCATTTCTACGAAATAGACTCTGGAGGGTGCCAGATAAACTTATGTCAACTTCCTGTAGAAAATGAAGATATTCAGAAAAGTCTACTGGTGTGTAACCAGTTTTGCCATGGTGCAGCAGTTTTTAAAAGCGAGTGTATCCGGACTATTGGAACGTATCGAGAGTTTTTCAGATTTTCTCAAGACTTTGATCTGTGGCTTCGAATTGCGGAAAAATTCAAGTGTGCAAATTTAAATACTCCTCTTTATAAATGGAGGATTAATCCTCCATCGCAATTTTCTGCCTCTATAAAAGATAGAGAAGACCAGTGTCTTTATGCAGCTTTTGCCATCATCCTATCTAAGGAAAGAAGGAAATCAGGTCAGGATCGTCTAGAAAAATTTCCTGACAAACAATGGAATCTGAAAAGGGAAATAAACTTTCAAGCAAGGATAGTAATTCTATCAAAAATTTATCTCTTAACAAGCAAGGCCTTGCAAAAAAGGAGAGGTATTGCTTCAGCTCGAATTCTGGCCAAGCAGGCTTGTTATTGCAATCCTTTTCAATGGGAAAATTGGCGGAATCTACTAGCACTTATGAGGTGCGTATGAATGAAGATGAAAAGGCCTTCTATCTCAAAGATCTTATTCGCTTCAATGCCCGCCGTGGATTTAGTGCATGGATGATGGGGATAGATTATTTCCGCTGTATAGAATATTCCTGGGCGCTTTATTTTCTCTCACAGGGGACAGGGAAGACTATCCTTGATTTAGGAAGTGGGGCTTCACTTTTCCCATACTATTTGGCATTTAGGGGAGACAGTGTAGTATGTACAGATCTTAATTATGAACAATTATCAAGAAGCTACAACTATTGGTCGAAAAGCCTTGAATTATCTGCTGATGTTTGCAAACGCATCTCCCTTCAAGAAGAGGATGTGACTAAACTTACATTAGATGATGAGATGTTTTTTAGGATTTCTTTTATTTCAGTTATAGAACATATCCCTGATGATGGAGATATAATGGCAGTAAAGGAAATTAGCAGGGTACTTGCCCCAGGAGGTAAACTAGTTATTTCTTTCCCTTATGGTAAATGGGGAGAAAAAAGAAGTTTCCTTCATGGAACTACTTTTTATCATAGAACTTATGATGAGAAGGCAATAGAGGAACGGTTAATTAAACCTTCAAAGCTTTCCCTTTTTGAGAAGATCTATTTTTGCAATCGTTTTTTCAATTTTGAAAATACCATATGGAGGAAAATTCCTCAGAGACTAATAGATTTTGTAGGTTGGACGGCCCCCTATCTATCTCAAATGTTTCTTGTGCCAGCAGACAGCCCTGGACTATCGGCTAATGGAGCGATGATAGTTCTGGAAAAGAAGAAGAGGTGAACCATTGTGGTACCCATTGAAATCACAGTTATAATTTCAACCTTTAACAGATGTCAGTTTCTTAAAGAAGCTTTAGAGAGCATACTTTCTCAGGAATATGATGATGGTTATTTTGAAATAATAATTGTGGATAATAATTCTACTGATGGAACCAGGGAACTAGTATCTGGGTATTCTAGTGCATATCCCGGAATTGTCAAGTATGTGAGGGAAGAACGACAGGGACTTTCCAATGCAAGGAACCGTGGTGTACAGGAGGCAGAAGGCACAATAGTTGCTTTTATTGATGATGATGCCACAGCCGACAGAGGTTGGCTTAA
The DNA here is from genome assembly GCA_013139225.1 of Deltaproteobacteria bacterium. Taxonomy (GTDB): domain Bacteria; phylum Desulfobacterota; class WTBG01; order WTBG01; family WTBG01; genus WTBG01. The sequence continues at coordinate 1,009 of WTBG01000227.1, read as the reverse complement.
GGGGATCATGGAAGTTTATGAAAATTATCCTGATGCCGGGGTGGTTGGTGGAAGGATTGAACCTGTTTGGCTCAGCAAAAAACCTGGCTGGCTTACACAGAACCTTGAGATGAGTTTTGGCGTTCTTAACTACGGCAACGAAATCCAGGAACTATCCTTTCCAAAAACCCCCTTTGGCGGAAACTTTTCAATAAAACGTGTTCTTTTCCTTGCGCTGGATGGATTCTGTAGAAATTTGGGAAGAAGGGGGGATTGTCTTCTTTCAAGTGAGGAAACCCTTTTGTGTCACTTAGTTGAGCAAAACAAGAAGAAGCTATACTATACCCCAAAGGCTGTTGTTCATCACAAAATTCTTCCGGAACGATTAAACAGACGATACCTTTTTAAGAAGGCCTATACCCAGGGTATATCAAATGTTATTTTGGAGAGGGAATTGAAACAAAGTCAAAACGTATCATGGTCAAATGACTTTTACGATCTGAAGGAAATGATAAAGGGTTCAATCCGACATCTTTTATCTGGAAAACATAATCTTCTGACGGAGGATATTTTTACTATTTATTTTATTTCTGGAAAGCTGAGAAAACGTTTGGAATAAATCTATTAAGTGTCTTTAAAACCCTTCCTTTGTGTTGGGGTTTTTAATTTTAAACAATGAGTAAGAGAATATCAATCGTTGAATATGAAAGAGTGGTAAGAAATGTTTGCAACAAGTGTAGTCGTATTAAAGGACACAATGGGAAATCTCCAATTGTGTTAGCTAGAGCAAATATAAAAGCCATAAATTGGATCAAGTTTTCTCGGAAATAGCAACACAAATGGGATACGCACCCTAAAATTTTATATATAAAGACTATAAATGGACATTCATTACATATACGATAGAATTGCGCACCATTCAGCTCATTCTGGATACGATCAGCTAGTTATGCATGTTAACTCAAATATAGTTAAACGAAATATGATATATTCATTATTGAATATTCTTCCTGAGAGAATTCTTGCTCAA
>WTBG01000209.1 GCA_013139225.1 Deltaproteobacteria bacterium | reverse complement strand
GTTTTGTTGTTGATTAGGGAAGAAAATAGAATAGACGCCATCATCATACACACCAAACAACCAACATTACCAACTGTATCTTACAGTAAAACTTGACTGATGCGGAATTGATAAGTTTGCAAGTAGTTGTAACTTTTTTGCTCTTCTTAGACACCGCAATATATTGTGGTCATGCCCTGCTGAAAAACCTTCTGATATTTATTACCATACCTCAAGTTATTACCTTACCAAAATACTTCTTTATAAATAAACGTTATTAATATAGATTAGGCATATACCTTCAAAATTAAATTTGCGTGTCAATAATAATAACTTGAATTGACACAACATGTTGAGGTTGATCTCTGTAGTCATTTTGTCAATACTACTTGCAAACTTATCAAGTCCGCATCAGTCAAATTTTACTGTAAGATACAGTTGGTAATGTTGGTTATTTGGTATGTATGCTGATAGCGTCTATTCTATTTTCTCCCCAATCAAATCCAAAACCCCATCATTCATTTCCGTAACTTCTTTTTTAAACTCCTCATCCTTCTCCATTCCAACTGCACGTTTCACTGCGGTTTTCTTCGCCTCGCTACGATACCTACTGCAACATCTGGGTTAAAGGGTTTTAGTTTTTGAAATAGCTTTGGGTGAGGTCGAAAGTCATTGTTGGATAGTACTTTTTGATAAGTCCATTTAATATAGCCAGATCTCGTTTCTTTTCACTTAGGGTAATCTCCTGTTTCATGTTAAACGTTTCAATATTTTTTAAGTAGATTGAGGGTCTGCCCACCGTTTTTTCTACTACTGCGAAATTGCTTTCTGATATCTTATCAGAAAATGTGCCGAAGTGATGGAGCTTCTTCATCAACTTTACCAAAAGTTCTATCAGAAATAAGAGCTCTTTTTCTCCCAGGGTGGGTTTGAGAAATTCTCCCAGATGCATCTCATTTTCCCTTATCGGAATAAAGAGATAACCTTCCTGATTACTTTTAACTTTCATCTCCATAAATATGTGAGGGAGTTCGAGAGGAATCCCGGCTATTAAAAGAGTGCTCATCTTGATCCACAAGGAGCGAGCAGAAATATTTTTCACCGGGTTGACGTACCGCACCACCTTAAATGGCTTTAGATGACTGTTGCAACTGAGTTCTATATTAATTTCTTCTTTCTGCTTCATATCAGATGTAGGCAAACTTCTTGCTAAGAGGTCAAATTTATGGATGATGCCAAGGATTTCATCAATCTTGTATCCCTTTCGGCAGAGCCCTTTAATGTTTTCTTGTTCATATTTTTCATAAAGGGCGTCAGTGTATACGCTTGTTATTCTCCCCCTTAAATTATCCTGTTTCAGGAGCTCTATGGTGCGTTCTTGAATAGTCCTTGCAAGCGATGAAATTTGCTGCCAGCTAACATCACTACCCATATATGATTTTAGAAATCTCAGCCTGTCGGCCGTACTAATCTCCCTTCCTACACGATTTAATTTAGCCAGACATCTTAGTTTCTGATTAAATGATAATGTTTTCTTTATTGTAATTTTTTCAAAATCAGTCAGGTAAAGTTTTATGCCTTCCCTTTTGTCTTTTGTTAGGAGAAAGTTATTCAAAGAAAAATCAGATTGAAAAACTCCTTCATGAAGAACCCTGCTGGCTAGTATGCCAAGTTCCTTGATAATCTTCCATTTTTCGAGGAGACCCTGGCTGGATCTGTCAGCAGGATATTCTTCTAGAAAGTAGCTGTTTAAGTCACGGCACTCTTTTAATTTTTCTAGAACAACGAAGCTTTCTTTAACAAATCCACATCCACCTTTTTCTCCCATGGCTACAGGCAAAGTGGTTGAGATGCCTTTTCTTGCAATAAGAACTGCTGCTTTCAGTTCACGGGCCGCTTTAGATAATTTAAGGAAGTTTTTAAGACGGGCTAAAGGATGTTTGCTCAAGTATCGTTTGATAATATATGTTTCATCTACCTGATCACCAGTTAGAGTTAAGTGCCAGAGAGACTTGCGTTTCCCTTTCTTAATCGGTACGCTTTGTTTAAAAAAGGTATGTGAAGAGAGATGGGGAATTAGTCTCTCTTTTACAGGAGGGAGCACATCTTCCCTGATGACCCATTTTATATCCTGGCAATGAAAGGTAGTGTAACCATTAAAAGGCATAAGTATATTATCCTGAACCTAACTTAAGTGTAATTTCCAAGATGCATTGTTTTTTCTATTAAATCCAAGGCTCTCTTAAGGCTTAAGGGATAGGGTATATAGTTTTCTGCTTTGTCTTTTAACTGGGAAAGGTTATAAGCCTCGCTTTGAGCAAAACCCAGCAATACATAGCAGTTGAAAAAGTCTTTGCTGCGATTAAATTCTTCCACTTTGTCCTCTGAAAGGTGTGAGAAGTATGCCTGTTGCCACCTGTTGATCCTTTCAGCATTGTCCTGGCAAAAGTGGTACTGCAGTTTATAGAAGTCTATGCTTGAGGGAAGATAACGCAAAGACTCATTATCTAATAAGTATACTTCATTGGCATCACTTATCAGGATATTGTGCATGTGAGGGTCGCAGTGAGAAAGGCTGAACCCTTGATAGCCTTTAATCGTATCCTTTAAGGAGGTAAACCATTGCCAGTAGAGATTGCACTGCTCTGAGGTAAACAATTTATTATTTGCAGTGAGACGCCACAATTTCTTCTTAATATTACCCTTAAGATATCTCCAGAATCCAAATCTGCTACCACCGTTGAGTCTTCCCCAACGAGTCCTTCCTATAGCGTGCATTCGGGCGAACAACTCTGTTACCAGATGAAGAGAATCCATAACGTCACCCAGTTCCTCGCAAATCTTCCCATCGATC
>WTBG01000206.1 GCA_013139225.1 Deltaproteobacteria bacterium | reverse complement strand
TGCCTTGGTAAGTATTTCCATCTTCTCCTTTATCTGATTAACATCACCGCTTTCCACCGCTGCTTTTGTATCTTTAATTGCATCTTCTGCCGCTTTAGCATCGTCATCTGACAATTTATCCCGATTTTCCTTTAAAGTTTTCTCCGTGTTGTAAATCAAGCTATCTGCCTGATTTCTGGCCTCCACTTCTTCCTTTTTCTTCTCATCCTCCTCAGAATGAAGCTCAGCATCTTTTACCATCTTTTCGATTTCCTCTTTAGAAAGCCCACTGGAGGCAGTTATCGTAATTTTCTGCTCTTTTCCAGTACCCAAGTCCTTTGCAGATACACTAACAATCCCGTTGGCATCAATATCGAATGCCACTTCAACTTGTGGCACTCCTCGAGGAGCTGGCGGAATGCCGACCAAATTAAATCTTCCTAATGTCCTATTATCTCTAGACATTTCGCGTTCGCCTTGCAGAACATGAATTTCCACACTCGTTTGCCCCTCGGCAGCAGTAGTAAAAATCTCACTTTTTTTCGTAGGAATCGTAGTATTTTTCTCAATCAGTTTAGTGCGAACTCCTCCCAGCGTCTCAATACCCAGGGTCAAAGGTGTTACATCCAACAGTAATACGTCTGTTACCTCCCCTGCTAATACACCTGCCTGAACGGCTGCTCCCATTGCCACCACCTCATCAGGGTTAACTCCCTTATGAGGCTCCTTCCCAAATAACTCCTTCATCAACTCCTGCACTTTGGGAACACGGGTAGACCCCCCCACCAGAACCGCCTCATTTATTTCAGACTTCTGCAGTTTAGAATCGTTTAAGGCAACCTCACATGGTTTGTGAGATTTCTCTATGATATCCTCTACCATTTGCTCAAACTTAGCTCTGGTCAGTTTGATGTTGAGGTGTTTAGGGCCAGCGGCATCAGCTGTAATAAAAGGAAGGTTAACTTCTGTTTCCAGAGTGCTGGATAATTCAATTTTAGCTTTCTCAGCAGCTTCTTTTAATCTCTGCAAAGCCATACTGTCTTTGCTGAGATCAATACCCTGATCCTTCTTGAATTCAGCAACCAGCCAGTCAATTATCCTCTGATCCATATTATCACCGCCCAAATGGGTATCCCCATTGGTTGCCTTAACCTCCACTACGTTATCACCAACCTCTAAAATAGAAATGTCAAAGGTACCCCCTCCAAAATCATAAACAGCAATACGCTCATCTTTCTTCTTGTCCAATCCATAAGCCAGCGCAGATGCAGTTGGTTCATTGATAATCCTCAAAACGCTTAATCCTGCAATCTTCCCCGCATCTTTAGTTGCCTGCCTTTGACTATCATTAAAATATGCCGGTACCGTAACCACTGCATCTGTTACTTCCATACCCAGGTAAGCCTCTGCAGATTTTTTCAATTTTTGTAATATCTTAGCAGAGATCTCCGGTGGAGAGTATTGCTTGCCCATGATCTCAACACGAGCGTCTCCATTAGAAGCCTTTATCACGTTATAGGGCACCATCTTCATCTCTTCATTAACCTCGTCGTATTTCCTACCCATAAATCTCTTTATGGAAAATATCGTGTTCTCAGGATTAGTCACCGCCTGTCTTTTGGCTACCTGGCCTACCAGTATTTCGTCATCCTTGGTAAAAGCAACTACTGATGGAGTTAAGCGGCTCCCTTCCTCATTTATTATAACTTTAGGTTCTCCACCCTCCATTACAGCTACAACAGAGTTGGTGGTACCTAAATCTATACCTATCGCCTTAGCCATATTACTGTTACCTCCTTATTTGTTGATTTGATTACTATTTCTCGTACCCATTCGTTGAAAAGACACGATATAAATAATTATGCTGGCTTAATACGCCTTTTTCTGGTGTAAATATAATCATTAAAATAAGATATGTCAATATAAGTTGTCAATATTTTCGAATAATCCCTTATTGCATCTACCCTTCTTCTTCTCCTTCCATCATACGAACTATCTCTTTTAAAAAGGGGGCTTTCTCTTTATGGCATACTAATATTTTTCCCTCTGCTTGAACAATTACTAAATCTTTGACTCCTAAAGTAGCAATCCGTTGATTCTGACTAAAAACAATACAGTTGTGGGTGTCTATCCCCACATGCTTTCCCACTATTACATTGTCAGATTCATCCAAACTATGGACTCTCTCCAAGGCAGTCCAGGTACCTACATCATCCCAGCTAAAGTTAGCTGGAACAACTACTACCTGGGTGGATTTCTCTAACACCCCGTAGTCAATAGATACTTTTTTAAATTTGGAAAATTCCCGTTCAGTCACTACTTTTTCTTCACTGCTGCCTATACTCTGGTTAATGTGCATCAGGCCGCTCCATAATTGAGGCATATACGAAGATAATGATTTTTGAATAGTTGTATTTCTCCATATAAACATCCCACTATTCCAGTAATACTGACCTGACTTCAGGAAATGGTTAGCAATAGACAAAGTAGGCTTTTCTATAAACCTTCCAACTCTGTAAAATAATTGATTGCCAATGTTCTCCAGCTTCTCACCTAATTCAATATAACCATAACCTGTTTCAGGACGAGTTGGTTTTATACCAATAGTGATGATATAATCATTTGATGTGAGGAATTTCAGTGAATTAGTAATGGTCTTGCAAAAAGCCTCTCCTTCTTTAATCATATGATCAGCAGCAAGTATTACAACAGAAGCATTTTTATCTTTTTTCCCTATATACAGTGAAGCAAGTCCAATACAGGCAGCAGTATCTCTACCGAAGGGTTCTACAATAAAGTTTTCAATCGGTATTTCCGGCAATTGCTGCTGAGCTATGGGGAGATGGTCTCGAGAAAGAACAATAAAAATTCTCTCTTCAGGCACCAAAAGCTTAGTCCTCTCCACTGTCTCCTGGATCATCGTCTTTCCCTTAAGGCCTGGCTGCCTGCCCGGCCAGGAAGCTCGGCCAAGCAGTGGAAGGAAAGGTTTCGGTAATGTTTTGCTACTGAGAGGCCAGAATCTCTCTCCCCTCCCCCCTGCCATTATCACCGCGTAGAACTTTTCTATCATGCTTATCTCCAGAAGTTTAAAAATAGAATTGTCAGAACTTTACAAGAATTAAATGAATGAAAAATTAAAGGAGGGGTGATGTACGTAAAGGTATCACTCTCTTACCCAAGCGAGGTTTTCAAAAGAAGCATATTTATCTACAAATGCCAGTTTAACATCACCCACAGGACCATTTCTCTGTTTGCCAATGATGACTTCGGCAATTCCTTTATTTGGGTTATCATCTGATCTATCATACACCTCTTCTCTATAAATAAAAATAATCAGATCTGCATCCTGTTCAATGGCTCCTGAATCCCTCAGGTCGGCTAGCTGAGGTCTTTTATTCTGGCGTTCTTCCACTCTTCGGTTCAACTGAGATAAAGCTATTACAGGTATATTCAACTCTTTAGCCAATGACTTAAGAGATCTGGAAATTTCAGAGATTTCCTGTACCCTTGAATCCGTATTCTGACTGTATGCCCCCCTACCCCGCATAAGTTGCAAATAATCAACAACTACTAAACCTAATTCATGCTCTGCCATAAGTCGCCTGGCTTTTGCCCTCATCTCCAGAACAGAGATGGCAGGAGTATCATCAATAAAAATAGGTGCATCGGAGAGAGTACCAGCAGCTCTTGTCAATTTTGGCCAATCTGCTTCCCCCAAAAACCCTCCTCTTAATCTGTGGGCATCAACTTTAGCTTCAGAACAAAGCATCCTTAAAACCAATTGCTCTTTGGACATTTCTAATGAAAATATGGCAACAGGCGTTTTCCGTTCAATTGCAACA
>WTBG01000204.1 GCA_013139225.1 Deltaproteobacteria bacterium | reverse complement strand
CGCTATGGAGAGTTCACCCTGACCTGGGGGAGTGTTCTTTTCCCCTTTTGTCATTATGGAGTCATATCACCGGCTTGGCGTCCTGAAGGTGCACGGAAGGTTGAATATAGCTACTAAACATACACAGCCGCAAAAAATGCTACTATGCTTATCCGTATGCTACAGGAAGAAACTAACTAAAACATTGAATAAGAAGGAATTATCTTTAAAATTAATTAAAGTAGTACTGTTTCAAGCCGAAAAGAACAATATTGATTAGTATATATTTTTACTCCTGCTCAAATTGGAGGATCAAAAAGCCACAAGCACGATCTTATCTATCTTGAAACTATAAAAGCAGGTCCCAACTCTCAAAAGGAACACAACAAATCATAAACTTACATGAACACCAATCGGCACTCTAATGGATTCATCAGCAATAAAGAATAACAATTTGCGAAGACCATCTCCTGCACGCAATCCAGCCCAGAGCAAATCAGTACCGGGTAGAGATTCCAGTCTCAATGGCACTCTTAAGCGTGGAGATAAAGGGAAGGGTTCGCAAAAACTCGGTCAGATTCTTCTCAAAGAAGGTCTTATCACTCAAATTCAGATGGATGAAGCTGTAAAAATTAATGAAAAGACCAATGCGCGTCTGGGACGTATTCTGGTTAAATTGGGTTATGTAGAAAACAAATCCGTAGTAGAATGTCTTGCTAGAAAATACAATTTCCCAGTTATTAATATTGAGGAGCACAACATCCCGGAAGAAGTAATAAAACGTGTGCCATACGAGCTAGCGAAGAAACACTTTTCTATTCCCATCGATTATAAAGACAACACCCTCATTGTTGCCATGTCAGATCCTACCGACAGCATAGCCATCGAAGACATCCAGTTTAAGACCAATCTCTCAATCAAAGCTACCCTCTCCATGGAGAACAGCATAATTGATGCTTTGAGGAAATACTACCACATCGAAGACAAAGAATACAAAAGCCTCATGTCAAACACTCTGGAAATAGAGGAAGAAGAGATTAAGGTTGAGGAGATTGAAGATTACGGGAAGCTCTTATCCGATGCAGTTGATGAATTCGGAATTAATTACGGAGATGAGCAAAAAGCAGATGAAGAGCTCTATTCTGCGGCAGATACACCCATTGTCAAATTGGTACAGTCTATCATTACCAAGGCTATCAAGATTGGTGCAAGTGATATTCACGTCGAGCCATTTGAAAAGGCATACTACGTGAGATATCGGTTAGACGGTGAACTTTATAGAGCCATGAGTTTGCCACCATCCATCAAAGAAGCCATAACATCAAGGATAAAAATATTATCAAATATGAACATAGCTGAGAGGCGGTTACCTCAGGATGGTAGAATTAAAATAAGATTGGGAAAGACCCGAACTGTTGATATAAGAGTTAATACACTTCCAACTATTTTTGGAGAGGGTGTAGTCCTTCGTCTCCTTGATAAAACAAACCTCAAAGTTGACCTGACCCAACTCGGATTTACCAAAGAAGGACTGGAAAAATTTGATGCAGCCATAATCAAACCCTACGGTATGGCACTGGTCACAGGTCCAACCGGAAGTGGAAAAACGACCACACTATATTCCGCTCTCAATAAATTAAATACCACCAATAAAAAGATCCTTACCGTTGAGGACCCTATTGAATACAATTTCACAGGGATCAATCAGGTTCAGGTAAAAGAAGATATTGGTCTTACTTTTGCCAGTGCTTTGAGAGCATTCTTAAGACAGGACCCTGATATTATCATGGTGGGTGAGATCCGTGATCATGAAACAGCAGAGATTTCAATCAAGGCTGCTCTAACTGGTCACTTTGTCCTGAGCACCCTTCACACCAATGACTGCCCTTCCACAGTAGGACGAATGATGGATATTGGCGTAAAACCCTACCTGATATCATCATCTATTACAATAGTAGTTGCGCAAAGGTTGCTCAGATGCATTTGTGAAAAATGCAAAATTCCAGTTAAAAATCATGACCCCCAAATACTAAAAGAGGTGGGGGTAGATCCAGACCAACTGGATGGCGTTGAACTCTATCAAGGTAAGGGTTGTGATAACTGCTCAGGAACCGGATTCAAGGGGAGGGTTGCTGTCTATGAGATTTTGTCATTTGATGATGACATTAGAAAAATAGTTGCCTCAGACAATTTTTCTGAAATAACATTAAGGGAAGTTGCTTCAGAAAAGGGCATGCTTACTTTAAGGCAAGAAGCACTACGGAAAGTTTTAGAAGGAGTCACCACCATAGAAGAGGTGCTTCATAAAACAACAGTATTAGGATAAAAAATAATCATGGAACATCTTTAACCGACACACAAAATATCTAATTGTTTTAATCCCCTCCCCCTATATTTTATCAACGACTCAACTACTTAAATTTTTATATACTCCTTCAACTTTTGCAAGCTGTGCATCAAGATTAAAGTCTTCAATCATTCTCTTTCTAGCAGCCTCTCCCATTTTCTCTCTAAACCCAACATCTTTTGCTAAATTAATAATAGCATGTGCTAGATTTTCTGGAGTGTCTTCAACTACCAATCCACTAATGCCATCCTCTACAATCTCTGGAAGCATTCCTCTGTTTGCTACAATGACCGGTTTTCCCATAGCCATAGCTTCTCTAACGGCACGGCAACTTCCATCACTTCCCGGTACCAGAAACACCTTTATATCCAAAGCAGCCAGTATCTCCGTATAATCTTCTAGCCGATAACCCGTAAAGACAACATGATCTTTGAGCCCCAGGACTTCTACGGGTTTAATTGCAACCTCCTGTATGTGTGTTCCCCGTCCAATTATAAAAACCTTTAACTGGGGCACCTCTTTTACAGCATATTCAATAGACTTGAGAAAGACCTCAAATCGACGATGAGTCTGTACTCTTGCCACGATACCTACCACCGGGTTACTCAAACTAATTCCAAAACGTTTTCTCGCTTTGCTGCCATCAATTTTCTGATTGAACCGATCACAGTCCACGCCAGGACATATATTCCAGATTTTTTCCGAAGAGAAATTAAAGTTATTTTTCATCACGTTTTTAGAAGTCTCTGAAACAACTATTAATCCATCGGTTAAATATGACAATAGCATTCTGTTTCTCATGCTGAATGTTAATCCCAATCCATCATAGATCGTACGGACAATTAAAATCCGCTTTGACAAACACCTTGCTGCTACACCAGCAACGAAATGGTCATTAAAGAGATGTGTATGTATTAACTCAATATTTTCTTTTTTTATAAATGTTTTTAATCTCACTACATCAACAGCGTCATGCCAAATGTGTAAGTGTTTGTTAAGAGAAAATTTATTTGCCAGATTCAAACCACTCTTCTTTGCTCGCTTCTCAAGAGAATCTTCTACACCAGAAGGAGGTTTTCCGCAGGCGAAGGTAAGATCACAGCCCCTGTCAACAAAATAAGTGGCTGCATTAAGGGCATGCTCAGCAGGTCCAGTCCATTTCCAGTTACTAAACAAGTGGAGTGTTCTCACAAACAC
>WTBG01000187.1 GCA_013139225.1 Deltaproteobacteria bacterium | reverse complement strand
ATTTTAGATCTCCCTTAGAAATTCTGCAACCGCATTTTGCACATCTTGTATTACTCATAAAGCGCCTCTTCCAACAATATTATTAATACACGAGAATTACTTTGAGTAGAACTCATTGTTATAAAACTGTATTTGCTGTACACATCTATACCCTTTAACTTAAGCAGCAGGTTTTTGTCAAATTAAAAATGACAGTTTTCTACAAGATCCAATTTCCATAAAAATCACAATCTAGTAGATTTTTTCATTCATTTTGTTAGAATGAAAAGTGAGATTATTTTTTTATTAAAAACCCCCCTTTTTTAAAGATCAAAATGATGGCGTTAAATAACCCGGAAGATTTAAAAGAAGATTTTGAGATACAGGAAACAGATGAAAAAACTTCTCTGGCCAAAGTTGACCCTCTCCAAAGATACCTTGTGGAAGTGAGGCGGTATAAGTTACTGACGAAGGAAGAAGAACACCAATTGGCGCTAACATATAGAGAGAATAAAGATCCCGATGCGGCCTATAAGCTGGTTACTGGTAATCTGAGGTTAGTGGTTAAAATCGCATTTGAATTTCATCGTGCATGGGTGATGAATTTACTCGACTTAATCCAGGAGGGGAATATAGGATTGATGCAGGCAGTAAAGAAATTTGATCCCTACAGGGGTGTAAGGTTATCTTCATATGCTTCTTTTTGGATCAGAGCGTATATTTTGAGGTTTATACTGGATAATTGGAGATTGGTTAAGATTGGTACTACTCAGGCACAGCGCAGACTATTTTTCAATCTCCAAAAAGAGAAGACAAAACTCGAGGCTTTAGGATACTCTGCTGAACCGAAGAAGCTGGCAGAAGCGATAGGTGTGAAAGAAAAAGAAGTTATTCAGATGGATCAGCGAATGAGTAGTTGGGAGGCATCCCTTGATGCACCGATGAGAGATGATGCTGCAAGGAGTTTGATGGATTTTCTGCCTGCGAATAAGGAGCTGATAGATGGAAAATTAGAAGATAATGAAATTAAATCAATACTTTACGAGAAGTTGAAAGATTTTAAAAAGACCTTAAAAGATAAGGAGCTTTACATTTACGAAAATAGGATATTAGCAGAAAATCCTGCAACTCTTCAGGAAATAGGGGATAAATATGGAGTTACACGAGAAAGGACCAGACAGATTGAAGAGAGGCTTTTAAGGAAGATAAAAGATTTTTTAAAAGAGGAAATCCCGGGAATAGAAGATTATCAAATAAAAAATGATGGATGAAAACAGAAAAATGGGAGCTGGAGCTTGACAAGTGAAAAAATATGTTTATTATTAACTGGTTAAATTTAGAATGAGGTATAGCATGGCAGGTTTTTTAAGTAAATATAAAGGTGAGATTTTTTTGACTATTCTTATCCTCTATGTTCTTACACTAGCTTTGGGGGTAACAGGCGAACTTTTTGATATAGAATGGATTTTAAATCTTCCCATCTTCTAAAAAAACACCTTTAAACTTGCCAGCTCTAACACTATTTTCCCTTCGTGGAGGTAGGGCGATAATCCTTACAGCTCAAACTCAGTAGCCATTCAAACATATTATAAGGTTTATTATCTATGGTAAAGATGGATTATTATGAAAGACTGTCTGTTTCCAGGGATGCCAGTGGAGAAGAGATAAAAAAGGCTTATCGTCAAATGGCTCTTAAGTATCACCCTGATAGAAACCCTGGCGATGAAGAAGCAGAAAACAACTTTAAGGAAGCCTCTGAAGCCTACGACGTATTGAGAGACCCTGAAAAAAGAAGTCTATATGACCAATTTGGTCATGATGGATTGAAGGGGACTGGGTTTAGAGGATTTTCTGGTTTTGAGGATATATTTTCAAGCTTCGGTGATATCTTCGATGATGTTTTTGGCTTAGGATTTGGTAATCGCAGGGGGAGAGGTAGAACTTACGCGCGTCGTGGTGCAGATTTGCGTTATGATCTTTCCATCAGTTTCAGAGATGCTGCTTTTGGTAAGGAGAAGGAGATTGAAACCGAGAAACATGAAACCTGTGAAACCTGCACTGGAACTGGGGTAAAACCGGGTGAATCAAAGCAAATCTGTCCCAGTTGCGGAGGAAAAGGACAGGTTAATCATACACAAGGTTTCTTCACTATTAGTTCAACGTGTTCAAAGTGTCACGGTCAGGGAGAAATTATAACCCAACCCTGCAAAGATTGTAAGGGGAGTGGTAGAGTACCCAAGTCGAAGCGTTTGAAGGTAAAGATACCAGCAGGGGTAGAAACAGGCATGCGCCTTAAGCTGATGGGAGAGGGGGAAGCGGGTGAAAGCGGAGGTCCTTCAGGAGACCTTTATGTTTTTTTGCAAGTAGAACCTGATCCATTTTTTGAAAGATATGAAAATGATATCCTTTGTAAAATTCCTATCTCTTTTTCCCAGGCAGCTCTGGGAGACAAAATAAAAGTGCCAACTTTAAATGGTCATGAAAAAATTAATATACCACCTGGTACCCAGAGTGGCCACATTTTTACTATCAAAGGAGAGGGTATCCCTTATCTCCACAGCAGAGGCAGGGGAAATGAACTTGTACAGATCATCGTTAAGACTCCTGCTTCATTGAGTAGGCGACAAACTAAATTGTTTGAGGAATTGGCCTCTTTAAAAGAGGAAGAACACTGGTCAAAAAGTTGAAATCTTCCTTGAAAATCCTCTACACCTTTTCAATCGCATTCATCTTTTCAACCTCCTTTCCTAACGAGCTTCCAGGTGCACCTGCCGTTTCACTCTATCTTGACAAGGGTACCATCTACACGAATAGAAACTTTTCATTTGAGCTTGCTCTCTCCTGGGAAGGTGATGCAGATCAGTATCTGGTTGCTCCTCCCCAAATAACCTTACCTGCGGGTATTGAGGAGAAGGATTCCTCTTTTAGTTCGATAAGCAGGGGAGATCGTTTCTCATTACACTATCGATACGATCTCTTTGCTCAGCAAGAAGGAGATTATCACATCCAGCCAATTGAGATAAGTTATTGGGAGAAGGGAAAAAACAAAGAGGAGAAAATAAAAACTGAAGTGCTTAACTTTAAAGTCACTTCTTTTAGTATAATTAACCTTGGTAAATACTGGTTGTTGTTCATTCTGGCAATTTTTTTATTGAGTCTTTTTGTGGTGTTAATCGTTTTATACAAAAGGAAGAAGGGGGGCGTTAATGATCAAAAATTGGATAGTGTTATAACCAGAGAGATGATATTGGAAGAACTAGGCCAGTGTAATGCTTATAAGATGGAGGGGGATTGGGAAAACTATTTTAAAAAGGTTATCTCCATACGAAACAAAATCCCTGCCTTAAATGAGGATGAGGAAAGTATAAAAGCATTGGATGCACTTGTAGAGAGAATAACCTATGGTGGCTTTTGCCCTTCTACCGAAGAGATCAGCCTCATACAAAGAAAGCTGGAAAGAGCTTTTAAGAATGCTTTCCCTGACGATAAAGACAAAGATTTGGATGGAATTGAATTTAGATAAAGGAGGAAACAATATGCAGAAAGACATTCAGGAGATTACGAGAGCGGTGGAAGAAAAAAGCAGATATGTGAAGAATCTTACAGATGAGATTGGTAAAATTATAGTGGGTCAACACTACCTGATAGAAAGGTTGCTTATTGGAATTTTAGCCAATGGTCACATCTTAGTTGAGGGAGTTCCTGGCTTAGCAAAAACAACTGCTGTAAAAACACTAGCCCAAGCTATTAACACCGGTTTCCAACGAATTCAGTTTACTCCTGATTTGTTGCCTGCTGATCTCTTGGGCACCCAAATCTATCTTCCTAAATCTGGTGATTTCACAGTAAAGAAAGGTCCTATTTTCAGCAATATTATTCTTGCTGATGAGATTAATCGGGCACCTGCCAAAGTTCAAAGTGCACTGCTTGAAGCCATGCAGGAAAGGCAGGTGACTATAGGTGGAGAAACATTCAAGCTGGAAGAACCTTTCCTGGTTATGGCAACTCAAAACCCCATAGAGCAGGAAGGAACCTACCCTTTACCAGAGGCTCAGGTTGACCGCTTCATGCTTAAACTTCGCGTTACCTATCCTACCAAGAGTGAGGAGAAGGAAATCATGCAGCGTATTGCACATAGAACCTCCATTGAAATCACCCAAATTATAAATCCCAGGGAAATAATGGAATCAAGGGAAGTAGTGGACCAAATTTACATTGATGATAAACTGCAGGACTATATTGTGGATGTTGTCTTCGCTACAAGAGATCCTAAGGCATATAAAATTGATGTCGAAGGGATGATAGCCTATGGAGCCTCTCCCAGAGCCAGTATTTATCTCAATCAGGCTTCGAAGGCTTATGCTTTCTTGCAAGGGAGAGGTTATGTTACCCCCCAGGATATCAAGTCAGTTGGTTTGGATGTGTTGAGGCATCGAGTGCTCTTGACCTATGAAGCCGAGGCAGAGGAACTTACTTCAGATGATATTGTGATGAAAATATTTGATAATGTTGAAGTACCTTAGGAACTGGATTCTGGATACATCTATTTTGTTTTTATCCAGTATCAAGTATCTAGTATCCAGGATCATTTTGATTAAATACTCCAACAATAGAGGGTTTTAGAACATGTTTAGACGAGATAGAGGAAAAGGTGGAGAGGATAAAAGCCATTCAGGGTTACCAAAAGAGGTAATCAAAAAGATTCAAAGGATTCATATACATACTAACTATCTTGTCAATGATGTGTTAGCAGGGGAGTATGAAAGTGCTTTCAGGGGCAGGGGGATGGAATTTGAAGAAGTAAGGGAATATCATGC
>WTBG01000091.1 GCA_013139225.1 Deltaproteobacteria bacterium | reverse complement strand
CAAATACTGGATAGCATCGACAGCACACCCATCTGTCATCGAAATGCAAACCACTTCTTCATCCCTCGCTTTTTTAATTCTCATTTTTTCCATTGCAATCTTTGCAGCTCGATAACCTATGATTATTCCCGGGCATAAATGACCATGGAAAACTACGCATTCTTTTAAATCTAACGGCATATCCTTATTCATACACACATTAAACATTCTCATTAAATTTTTTAGGATCTTTTATTTTACTATCAATAGAAAAGTAACAGCATTATTATTTACAGCTTATCCTCCATGGGTTTAAGCCTTCTTATCATCTATTGGGAAAGCCCATCTTTTCTACCTTTGATTTGATGTCTTCTTTATCTTCCAGCATCTTTTGTAGCTTTTCCATGATATCCGGCCTTTCTTCGAAAATTTTTGGAAACAATTCCTTGTATGTTCCCCCGATCCTACCAAACAACCTGGCAAAACTTAAAGTATGTGGAACAGGTTTCTCAGGTAGTGCTGCCATATAATCCAACTCTTCGGCATTAAGATAATCCCAGAGATTACCACCAACACCCACATCTCTCTTACCACGAGGCTCTATACAATTTGAGGCATACCAATCAAGATAGGGGACAAGTCCTTCTTCACCAAACGTCTTATCATGGAATGCTTTCGTTAGGATATGACCCAGTTTATGACCTGCGCAAAGGGAAGCTGTGATACTGAACTCTTGGCTCCAGAAAGCATCACCGACCATTATTACATGATCTTTATACGGTTTCTCAAGCACCTGCCAAAGATTTACCACGCAAGATTCTCCACCCTCAAGCCTTTTGGCATTCTTAACCCAGGAAGAATAAACATTATCCTCCCTGGTAAATCTTTGCAGGTTGGCTTCTAAATCCATATCGGGGTCATGAGTAGAGGTTCCTACATGAAAACGTCCCTTCTCAGCAAGTGGCAAAATATAAAACCTGCCATACATGGTAAGAACAAATATCATCCCCGCCGACTCAGAAATCTCTACCCCTTCCATCAACCAGGTTTGATCCCTCATTGTCCCTGCAAACTTGCGATCTTTATTAAGGCCAATCAACTCAACGATACGTGAGTTGATGCCATCTGCTGCTACTATATACCTTCCTTCGTATTCATCGCCATTTGCAGTTACAACGGCTCCTGTTTCTGTATGCTTTATATCAGTTACATTAGTACCCGGTAAAAATTCTACACCATTTGCCCTGGCATCATCAAGAATTCCTTGTAACAATCTTCCCTTTGAGATGCGTACTCCCACACTGTTTTTCTCCGGGTCTTTACTAAGTTCTTTCCAATCTCCTATCATAAACCTCTTTCCACCTGGTGAGTAAATATGAAAACCGTACATATTATCATTCCATGGTCCGTCATAGCCCAATGAAAATCCACTGACAGGAAAAATGAATGTTTGGGTTTTGCGGTTGAATTTGACTACCTCCCAAAACAAATACTCATTAATCCCAATGGTTGATCCATCAGTTCTGCGCACCTTGGAAATATCAGTCTTCCTTTCCAGCAGAGCAATATTAAGACCACTCCCACTTGCAGTTTTAGCTACCATCAAGCCAGCGGGACCTGCTCCCACTACTATAACATCATATTTTTTTGTCATGTCGTCACTCCTATTATAACATGTTATTTATTAGCTTCATTAGGTGCCCTCATAGGTCAAACTTTATTACTGGTAGCAATTCTATACAGAGCTCAACATTTATTGTTGCTATATCATTAATCAAGCTGATAGGATTGCAATTCGGGACCATACCATATAAGATTAAAAATCCAAAATATTTTTTTGACAATCACACAATTCAAATCTTATAAGGGCAAATAGCATTTGACTAGCCTTCTAATTTCTATTATTGTATCAACTACTTATATTCTCAAAAGAAGTCAGGAGTTTAATCCCAATGACTAAGGACAGAAAAAAAGAACTTAAACGACTGCAGAAAAAAATATCGTATAGTTTCAAGAAACTATCTCTTTTAAATCAAGCATTCACACACAAGTCTTATGCAAATGAAAATCAAGAGCTAGAATGCAAAGACAATGAACGTTTTGAATTTTTAGGTGATGCCGTTATCGATCTTATCATAGGCCACTTACTAATGGATGACTTTCCACAACATCACGAAGGAGACCTAACCAAATTAAGATCGGCTATTGTTAATGAAAAAAGGTTTGCTGATCTTGCCCGCAAATTAAATCTAGGAGAATTTCTACTATTAAGCAAGGGAGAAGATGCTACGGGCGGAAGAGATAAAAACTCAATCCTGGCGGATACTTATGAAGCACTTATTGCTGCTATCTATCTCGATGGTGGATTCAAACGTGTCTTCAAGGCACTCAAAAAACACTTTGCAGATATACTTTCAGCAGCAAACCAGGGAAGTTTGTATTTTAGAGATTTTAAATCAGAACTTCAAGAATATACACAAAGGGTCTTCAAAACTACCCCCAAATATGTATTAGTCAGGAAGTCAGGACCAGATCACAATAAAACATTTGAAGTCAATATCACCTTTAAAAATAAGGTTTGGGGCAAAGGCATAGGAAAAAGCAAAAAAGATGCTTCTCAAAAGGCTGCACAAAAAGCTTTAGGGAAGCTTCTAGAAACTGACAATTAAACGGACGTAACGTCCTAATTTCCTTTTCCTTAAACTCCGAGAAAAATTAGAAAATGAAACCTGTAGTTGCCATCATAGGAAGAGCTAATGTAGGAAAATCTACATTGTTTAATAGGTTTGTTCGCAGAAAAAAGGCTGTTATCGATAATCTTCCCGGGTTAACTCGCGATAGAAACTATTCTGAAATAACCTGGGAAGGCAAGGATTTCATATTAATTGATACGGGTGGATTTGAACCATTGTCTCCTCAAAACTTCTTCGCCCAGATTAGAGAACAGACACAGCTAGCCATTGAAGAAGCAGATACTATCATCTTTCTCGCAGATGGCCGAGAAGGCTTGAACCCCTCAGATATTGAGATAGTGAGAATGCTCCAATCGACAAAGAAACAAATTTACTATGTGATTAATAAGATTGATGGCCCGAAGCAAAAGGAGAGCATGGTTGAATTCTATCAAATGGGCGTTGAATTTCTTTATCCAATTTCTGCAAAGCATAAACTGGGCATCTCTGATTTGTTAGATGAAATAACTGAAAAATTTCCTGATTCCAAACATGAAGAAACTAATGAATCTCGTATAAAAATTGCCATAGTAGGAAGACCTAATGTTGGGAAATCATCGCTCATCAATAAAATATTAAGAAATGAACGTCTTTTGACTGATAAATCACCAGGAACTACCAGAGATTCAATTGATACAAACTTTGCACTGAACGATCAAAAATATCTTTTGATTGATACAGCGGGTATAAGACGTAAAAGCAGAGTGAGTTTAAGGCTTGAAAAGTATTGCATAGTAGAAGCACTAAAAAGCCTTGACCGATGTCACATCGCTATCCTGCTAATCGATGCTATAGAAGGTGTAACACAACAAGATACCAAAATTATAAATTTTATTCATGAAAAAGGCAGGGCATGTATTATTGTGGTTAATAAATGGGACCTCATCTCTAAAGATAACACAACGCACAAAAGCTATCTGGAAAGAATCAGGTATGATTTGAAGTTCCTTGAATTTGCGCCTGTCATCTTTGTATCCGCCTTAACCGGGCAAAGAGTATTCAACCTTTTTAAGCTCGTTCCCAAAATCTATGAGAATTATCTAAAGCGGATACAAACCCATCAGTTGAATAAAATGGTAAGTCAGGCAACTAAGTACCATCCACCACCCTTAGTCAAAAATAGAAAACTAAAGTTTTATTACACAACACAAATAGGCGTGGCACCACCCCATTTTATTATTTTCAGCAACCACCCTAAAGATGTTCATTTTTCTTATCAAAGATTCCTTGTAAATCAGTTTAGGGAACACTTTGACTTTGAGGGAACTCCTATCCGTCTCTCCTTCAAGGAAAGGAAGAGAAAAACATAGGACGCAGGTTTTTTTTGAATAGCTGGATAACTTTCTAAGAATTAAAAACTATTTTAATTAAAAAGGAGGAAAGACAATGAAGAACAAAATTAGAAAACAATTATTTTCAATCTTTGCATCATTGGTGATCTGCTTTATCTTAGCCATGCTATTACAGCCCGTTATCGTTTGTGGAGAGGAACATTCCGCCCAGGGTAAAGATCAATTAGTGGATGCATTGGATGCTGCTATCGCACGAGTGCTGGACAGCGGTCAGTGGAGAACAATTATGAATAGTGATCCGGTTGTTTCCCCACTTGTCGTTAACATTGCAGACTGCTACCCAAGAATAGTGGAAGATGAAACTGTGATTTACCCATTTCCTGAAAACCCCACTGGTCTGCTTGCCGATATATTGGCCAGCAAACAGATTAAGGTCGGCACCTACACGGCGGACGAACCAGGGACTTTTCATATCTTCGATAACGTTAATCCA
>WTBG01000322.1 GCA_013139225.1 Deltaproteobacteria bacterium | reverse complement strand
ATTCACATGGGCATTACCTCTTCAGATATCTTAGATACTTCCCTGTCTCTTTTGCTCAAAGAGGCGTCTATGCTCATCATCAAAGACATAGAACGTCTTCTTGCTGTTTTAAAGAAGAAAGCATTCAAACACAAACAAACAGTCATGATAGGGAGAACTCATGGGATACATGCGGAACCCATCACCTTTGGTTTCAAGATGGCTCTATGGTATGAAGAGATGAAAAGGAATCTTACGCGAATGCGAAGAGCCAAAGAAAATATAAGCTATGGTAAGATTTCTGGAGCAGTGGGAACCTTTGCTCATACTTCACCCTTCGTGGAAGAAAATGTTTGTAAGAAGTTAGGGTTGAAACCTGCCCCTGTATCGACCCAAATTATCCAGCGAGATCGACATGCTGAATTTTTTGCTACACTGGCTATTATTGCCAGCTCCCTTGATAACTTTGCACAGGAGATAAGACTGCTGCAGAGAACTGAGGTTGGGGAAGCAGAAGAATTTTTCTCCAAAGGGCAGAAGGGGTCATCAGCAATGCCTCACAAACGCAATCCAGTTCTTTCGGAAAATCTGTCTGGCCTAGCTCGAGTGGTGCGCTCTCATGCATTAACGGCTTTCGAGAATGTTACCCTCTGGCATGAAAGGGATATCAGCCACAGTTCGGCAGAGAGAGTGATTGGACCGGATAGTACCATTTTGATTGATTTCATGCTTAACCGCTTTACTTCTATAGTGGAGCAATTGGTTGTTTATCCCAAACAGATGGAAAAGAATTTAAACCTGACGAATGGCATCTTCTTTTCACAAGCCATAATGCTCCGGCTGGTTAAAAAAGGTTTAAGTAGAGAGAATGCTTATCGAGTAGTGCAAAAAAGTGCTTTAAAAGCATGGGATGAGGGTAAAGATTTTAAAAATGTTATTGGCAAGGACAGTGCTGTAAAGAAATATCTTAGCAAAAAAGAGATTGAGCAGTCGTGTAATATGAAAAACTATCTTAAACATATAGATGATATTTTTTAAAGAGTGTTTGGGGAGAAAGGATGATGTGTAAAGATTTTAAAGGAGCGGTATTTCTGGATAGAGATGGAACTATCAGCGAGGAAGTTGGCTATATTAGTAACCTTGACCAGTTTCAGCTTATGACTAAATCAGCAGAGGCTGTAAAATTAATGAATGAGCGTGGTTTAAAGGTAATCGTTGTCACGAACCAGGCTGGTGTTGCAAAAGGGTATTTCCCTGAAGAGATGGTAAGCAGAGTTCACAAGAAAATGGAAAAAATATTATCGGATCAAGGTGCATTTCTTGACGGCATTTATTATTGCCCACACCATCCCGAAGGGATTGTTGAAACTTACCGTAAAAAGTGTGAATGCAGGAAGCCTGCTTCAGGACTGCTCAGACAGGCTTCAGAGGAACATGGCATTGACATTTCCAGCTCTTATATGGTGGGAGATAAAATGGCAGATGTGGAATGTGCCCATCAGATAGGAGTTAAAGGGGTTTTGGTACTAACTGGTTATGGTAAGGATGAACTTAAAAAGATAGAAGGTGCTAGAATAAGAAGGCCTGAATACGTGGCAGACGATATTTTTGATGCAGTCAAATGGATTGTAAACGATCTTTATGTTGAGCGCAATGGAGATACTAATCGTAAAATTGAGTGCCATCGGTGATGTAATTCATACACTGCCTGCCCTTGATGCTCTGCACCACAGTTTTCCTGAGAGCAACATAACCTGGCTGGTTGAGGAAAAGTCATGTGATATCATTAACGATCATCCGTATCTTAAAAGAGTGGTTGTTTCTAAAAGAAAAAGGTGGCTTAAGGACTTAAAAAAACCTTCATTGTGGTACCATACCTTACAAGAAATTACAGTCTTTATCAAAGAGTTGAGATCCAGGGACTATGATTGGGTTATCGACTTCCAGGGCTTGCTGAAAAGTGGTTTGTTAGTTTTTTTGAGCAGAGGCAAAAGGAAGATAGGGTATGACAGGACAAGGGAGTTGAGCTACTTCTTTCTTAATGAGAGGATTCCTCCATATCCTCTGGATCAACATGCGGTAGAAAGAAATATGAATATTGTGAGGTTTTTAGGTGTAAAACCTGATAGGGTTGTCTTTGACCCATTAGAGAAAAAAGTCAACAATTTTGGGCATGGTTTAAAGACGAATCGAAATTCCCGAACGGGGTTTACTATTCCTATTGGTGAGGAAGATAAAAGTAAGGTTCAACGCTTTCTTTCAGCTAATAAGATAAGTATGTCCAGGCCTTTGATAGCAATAAATTCTCAGGCTGGTTGGGTAACAAAGCTTTGGAAGCCATTAAAGATGGCAAAACTTTCTGATAGACTCATAGAAAATTATGATGCTCAAATTATTTTTACCGGAGGAAAAGATGACTATCAATCCATTGAAGATATTCTGTCTTTGATGGAACATAAGGCTCTCAATTGTTCTGGTAAAACCAGTTTAAAAGAGCTTTCTTTCCTTCTAAGTTTGTCAGACTTAATGATTACAACGGATTCTGGTCCAATGCATATTGCTTCTGCTATGGACACGCCTACTGTTGCCCTTTTTGGTCCAACTGCTCCATGGAGAACAGGGCCATATTCTAATAATGCAATTATTTTAAGAAATAATATTTCCTGTAGTCCTTGCTTTAAAAGAAAATGTGACATCAAATCCTGCATGGACATGATTTCAGTAGAAGAAGTGCTGGATGCAGTAGATAAACAGCTCGGGCATGGTGATGCAAAGAATTAATTTTGGGGACGTAGGTTTACTCTTTATGTTAATTGAATTAAACAATAATGTTTCGAGTTACGTGATAAGGAAGTAATGTAAGTATGTTGTTAAAATCGTGACAAGGAATACTACATCCAACTGGGCGAATATGAAAAAGCTGCATTCTAATTTAAGTTAACCAATAGATAGGAAGGAAGCTTTATAATGCGATCGCTAGTTACAGGAGTAGCGGGATTTATCGGTTCTCATTTAGCAGAAAGGTTAATTAAAGAAGGGCATGGAGTAGTGGGAATAGATTGTTTTACAGATTATTATGCCAGATCCATTAAAGAGAAAAATTTAAAAGGACTTTTACAAATGTCAGGCTTTACCTTTTTGGAAGATAATCTTCTGGAGGTAAATCTGAGTGATCTTTTGGTTGGCGTTGATTATATCTTTCACCAGGCGGCTCAGGCTGGTGTGCGGTCTAGCTGGGGGGCTGAATTTGAGGTTTATACTTCCAATAACATATTAGCTACCCAGAAGTTACTGGAGGCATGCAAAGGTTTGGATATAAGGAGATTTATCTATGCCTCTTCTTCCTCCGTATATGGAGATTCCGAAGAGCTTCCTTTGAGGGAAAGAAGTTTATTAAAACCAGTTTCTCCCTATGGTGTAACCAAGCTGGCTGCTGAACACCTCTGTTATTCTTACTGGAAGAACTATCAAGTTCCAGTTATCGCACTTCGTTATTTTACCGTATATGGTCCCAGACAAAGGCCTGACATGGCATTTCATAGATTTGTGAGAGCAATCTTAGATGGCGGGGAGATTGAAATTTATGGCAATGGTGAGCAGACGAGAGATTTTACTTTTATATCCGATGCCGTTTCAGGCAACATGCTTGCGATGAAAAGCAATGCACAGGGTGAGATATTTAATA
>WTBG01000041.1 GCA_013139225.1 Deltaproteobacteria bacterium | reverse complement strand
GTTGAAAAAGGCGACGCTAACTCTGGTCAGATTTTTTTCTGAGACGAGTGTGTGTTGCCAGACAAAAAAACAGCAAACCACAAGCAGGCATAGCCAGTAGAGAATATTAGCATTAACCATAATGCCTGTAAGAAACAGGATAAGAACCGCTGCAACATGGAAAACGGCTGAAATTATGAGGGCTTTCTTCAGCCCATATTTTGCGGGGATAGAAAACAACCTGTTCGTTTTATCAAACCTGTAATCCTGACAAGCATAAATGATATCAAATCCTGCTATCCAGAGTATGACGTATAACCCCATGATCAGTGCCTTTAAGGAAAACTCTGGATATACTGCCAGCGCACCTCCTATAGGAGCGCAAGCTTCTGTTAAACCAAGGTAAAGATGAGTCATAGAAGAGAATCTTTTTAGCCACGAATAGGTGATAAGTAAAAACAAGGCAAGAAAGGAGAGATAAAAGCAGAGCGTATTTAGCATGTATGCCGAAAAAACAAACAAAATGGCAAATGAGACAGAGTAGCGTACAACAGTCAACACAGAAATTTGTCCACTTGGCAGCAAGCGGTTTGCTGTCCTCGGGTTTTTGGCATCTATATTTTTATCAAAAACCCGGTTTAGGCACATACCAAGTGTCCTTGCACTGATAAGAGCCGTTGTTACATAAAACCAGGTTGAAAATGAGGGCATTTCTTCTGCAGCTATAAGTACTCCAATGTACGCGAGAGGAAGTGAAAAAATTGTTTCCCTAACTCTGATTAATTTAAGAAATACCATAGTCTTTCCATTTTGAGTTCACAAGATTTATAATCTCTTCACTCATTTTGATTTCATCTGGCCAGGGGCGTTCTGTTTCTCCTTTTATCTTTCTTGTGGCATCTATGCCCAGCTTGGAGCCGTGAAGAGGATAGGGTGAAGAATGGTCAAGGACATCAAGAGGACCGGAAGTTATGGTTAAATCTCTTTTAGGGTCGATATTGCTGAAAGCTTTCCATGCAACCTTTTTCAAATCTTGAACATCAACATCTGAGTCCATGACAATGATGATCTTTGTGTTCATCATTTGTCCCATGCCCCAGAGCGCGTGCATTACTTTCTGAGCCTGCAAGGGATAGGACTTTTTTATCGATATGATAGCGCAGTTGTGAAAAACTCCTTCCATAGGTAGATTCATGTCTATGATTTCTGGAACAACCATTTTAATAAGTGGCAGGAAGATTCTTTCTGTTACTTTTGCTAAATAACAGTCCTCCATGGGAGGGGGGCC
This sequence comes from Deltaproteobacteria bacterium, assembly GCA_013139225.1. GTDB lineage: Bacteria > Desulfobacterota > WTBG01 > WTBG01 > WTBG01 > WTBG01. The sequence continues at coordinate 4,278 of WTBG01000041.1, read as the reverse complement.
TACAACAGTTGTCGGGTAAACAGCATTTTTGCGATGGGTTATGCAGGTCACATGAAAAACGGGATATTCATCAACAGGCGAATAAAAACCTGTATGATCACCAAAGGGCCCCTCAGGTTTCCTCTCATTGGGATCAATATATCCCTCAATGATAAACTCTGCTTCCGCCGGCACTTCAATATTCACTGTTTTACATTTTACAATATCAATAGCTTTTTCTCTTAAGAAACCAGCCAATAGAAATTCGTCAATTCCTGGTGGTAGAGGTGCAGTGGAAGAATAGATAGTTGCCGGATCACCCCCTATAGCAATAGCGGCTTCCATGCGCTTGTTGGCCTGTAAATACTGGAAAAAGTGATTAGCTCCATCTTTGTGGATATGCCAGTGCATGCCCGTGGTGTTTTTGTCATAAATCTGTATGCGGTACATACCCATGTTGCGTGTGGAATCTTCTATGGATTTGGTGATGACCATGGGGAGAGTAATGAATTTACCACCATCCCCTGGCCAGCACTTTATGACCGGAATGATGGAAAGGTCAGGATCAGAATGCACCACATCCTGACAGGGTGCGCTGGTTACCATTTTGGGTGGAGTTTTGGCAAGTTCAATTAGTTTTGGGATAAGCTTGATTTTGCTTGCAATTCCCTCCGGGACCTGAGGTTTAAAGAGCTCTTCTATCTTCTTTGCCAGCTCATCGGCGCTTCGGCCAAAGGCCATCTCAATTCGCTTGAAGCTGCCAAATGCATTGGTAACTACCGGGAAGGAAGAACCTTTAACATTCTCGAAAAAAAGGGCCTTACCATGTTTTTTAGAGACCCTGTCTGTAATCTCACTTATTTCAAGGTCAGTTGAGACCTCCGTTTTAATCCTTGCCAGTTCGCCCTGTTTATCCAGATGATGAATAAACACCTGAAAATTCTTAAAAGCCAATAGCATCTCCTCTGTTTATAATATCAAGCTGCTCATTCCTTGGCTTAAGTTTTTGCAGCAAATCATGCCAATTTGTTATTGAAATTGGATTTTTTTTAATATAGATTGGGAAATTATCATATATAAGATAAGATTGCAAGTACCATCCATAGAGCAATTTTAAACAATAAGAGAGATATGGAGAATAAAAAAAAGTTCGTTAAGGAAAAGTTTGCCTCAATAGCAGAAAAATATGACTTTTTGAATACACTCCTCTCATTTGGTATTGACAGAAGATGGAGGAGGAAAGCTGTAGAAAACTTATGCGTACAACCTGGTGGTAATTATTTGGATTTTTGTGCTGGAACCCTTCCCTTGAGTGTTGCCATCTTAAAGAATGTCAGGGACCCCATAAAAGTAGTATCTTATGATTTCTGCAGGGAAATGCTTGTTTGTGGCAGGCAAAAACATTCAAAGGGCAATCAGCCTGAGCTTATAGTTGGCGACGGCGAAAAAATTTCTTTTAAAGATAATAGTTATGATGGAGCTATTGTCGGTTTTGGTATAAGAAATTTAGCAAACATGGACAAGGGGTTAAGTGAGGTTTTTAGGGTTTTGAAATCCGGTTCAAAATTGATTGTCCTCGATTTTTCAAACAAGATTAATCCTATTATTAAACCTTTTTATCAATTTTATCTTGAGAAGGTTATGCCCTTAATGGGCGGTATCATTTCTGGAGACAGAGGAGCATACCGATATCTTGCTGACTCAATTGAATCATTTCCAAAACCGGAAGGGTTCAAGAAAAAACTTCTCAAGGCAGGTTTTAATCATGTTTATTGCATACCTTTAACTTTTGGCATTGCTTATATTCATGTAGGAACGAAAGGATAGGAATATGAAAATCAAATTGGGGATTTCACCCTGTCCAAATGACACCTTTATGTTTTATCATCTTATAAACTCGAATCAATTTAACCTGAACCTGACTATTGTTGATGTCGAGGAGTTGAATCACAAAGTATTAAACCATGAGTTGGATATTTCAAAGGTCTCGATTTATACCGCCATGCAGGTTATGGATCATTACAATCTTTTAGATTCCGGTGCTGCCTTAGGGGAAAACTGCGGACCACTTCTGGTGGCAAAGGAAAAAAATGTAAAAAAAATGAAAGATGCAAAAATAGCTATTCCGGGTCGCTATACCACAGCAAACCTGCTCTTCAGCCTCTACGCAAAAAACGAGGGGAGAAAAGTTTTTATGCCGTTTAGCCAGATTATGCCTGCAGTAGAGGAAGGTCTTGTAGATTTTGGTGTGATCATCCACGAAGGACGGTTTACTTACAAAAACTATGGGCTTGCTGAAGTAGCAGACCTTGGTAAGTGGTGGGAAAATTTAAGCAAGATGCCTATACCGCTGGGCGGAATTGTCTCAAGGAGAGAACTTCCAACTAAGTTTGTCAAAGAATTTACAAAGGCTTTACATGATTCCATCAGCAGGGCACTTAGTGAAAAGGAATATCAAAATTCTCCCATTTATTCTTATGTGAGAGAACATGCTCAGGAGATGGAAAAGGATGTTATAAAAAAGCATATTGACCTTTATGTCAATGATTATTCACTTTCTCTTGGAGAAGATGGAAGAAGAGCTGTAGACAAACTTTTTAATATGGCAAAAGAAATTATCTAACCGCAGAGAGCGCGGAGAACGCGGAGTTGAATAAAGAAGAAAAACTTAACAAGATAACAGAAACAATCATTGGTGTGGCTATTAATATTCACCGCGCACTAGGGCCAGGACTTCTCGAATCTGCTTATGAAGTATGCATGGTATATGATCTTGTAAAAGCGGGTTTGAAAGTTGAGCAGCAGAAACCACTCCCTATTGTCTATCGAGGTGTAAAGCTTGAATGTGGTTATCGCTTGGATTTGATGATAGAAAACGAAGTCATTGTAGAAATAAAGTCGGTAGAAAAGCTCTTACCAATTCATCAAGCACAATTAATGTCTTATCTGAAGTTGTCTGATTGTAGAGTCGGGTTGCTAATTAACTTCAATGTTAAGATATTAAAAAACGGCATAAAGAGAGTTGTTAATAATTTCCCTTGATTCTCTGTGTGCTCCGCGATCTCTGCGGTAAATTCCTGCTGGGATGGAATATGATTATACTTGTTTTCGCTACAGAGATAGAGGCAAGACCTTTTATAGATTATCATGACTTAAAGAAGCAGGATAAAAGCGAGTTTTATGACCTGTACAAAGGGGGGAATATTTCTCTTGTAATTACAGGTATGGGGTCTATGAAGGGCGCTTTCTCTCTCTCCGATTTAATTCAGGGGGAGACGAATAGAGGCAATTCGATTACAAAAATTATAAACTATGGAATAGCTGGTTCTCTTTCTGACAAATTTTCAATAGGCGCTGTCATTGAGATGGACAAGGTGGTAAAATACGATCCCGTGGAATTCTCAAGACCCAAACCGGGCAAACTCTTTTCATCATCCTTTCCGGATATTATTCTAAATGAAGAAAGGGGGGGCTTAAATATTCTTGCCACCAGTGATCACCCTATATTTATGAAAGAAGATTCCGAAAGAGTGGCCAAATACGCAAACTTTGTGGATATGGAGGGTTATGGGTACGCGTTTGTATCTACGCATTACGGTATTCCTATAAGATTGTTTAAAGGAATAAGTGATTTTGCATTTAAACACAGCGAAGAATCCTTCAGGCAAAACGTAAAAACTTGTCTTGAAAAACTCCTCTCTTTCCACATATCTTGTGCCAACTTTTAACCCAGAATTTGCAGTAGCCATTTATTGCGGCTTGCTCGGCTCGTAAAAAGTCAAAAATCGAGTCACTCCAGCGAAGGTGGGAGTCCATAACAATCTGAAATTACTGGATTCCTGCTACCAGATCAGGTCGAGGACCGGTTTCGCAGGAATGACAAGTAAGGGGTAAATTGGACTCTTTGCGAGAGTATATTTATTAAAGAGTAGTTAAAAATCATTATGCCCAAAGTTAGTGTTATTATTCCCACTTACAATCGAGCCCACACCTTAAGAGAAGCTATAGACTCGGTTCTTTCCCAGAGCTATAATGACCTGGAGCTGATTATCGTTGATGATGGTTCTACAGATGAGACGAAAGTGATCGTGTCATCTTACATCCCCAAACTGGCCTATATTTATCAGGAGCGTCAAGGGGTTAGCGCTGCCAGGAACAGGGGAATTAAGCATGCTCAGGGTGATTATATTTCCTTCCTCGATTCAGATGATCTGTGGCTTAAAGATAAACTTTATTTGCAAATGAAGTTTATGGAAAGCCACCCGGAAGCCCTTATATGCTATACCGAAGAGGTATGGA
>WTBG01000313.1 GCA_013139225.1 Deltaproteobacteria bacterium | reverse complement strand
CTACCATCTAAACTTTCAAATTCCACGCCATTAGTTGACCTTCCAATAGCAATGATCAATTGATTTACGGCATCTGTGCGGGCATGGGGTATGGCTATTTCATCTCCTATACCAGTTGTCCCCAGCCTCTCCCGCTCAAAAACGTCTTCAAGGAAGCTCTCAAAATCAACTACCTCTCGGGTATTCTGCATCAATTGAGCAATCTCCCTTATAGCATCCTCTTTTTTCTTAGATAAAAGATTCAAGTTTACCAGATCTTTTTGAATATAATTTCTAACATCCACTTCCTTCTCCCTTATTGCTCACAACCCCGGATAAATCACACCCTAAATTGCAACTACTCACCGCAGAGTTCACAGCGCAGCATAGCCGCAACCAAAACAATTATAACCAGAACACGAAGAATGAAACTCAACTTATCGGTTTTGTAAAAAGTAAAAATGCTCCCTCTCCCTTGATGGGAGAGGGCCTGCCCCGTTAAATGATGTGATGTAACTACTGAGATAACATATCATTAAAATAGAACATGCTAAATGTTATAGAACAAATGGGATATTATATTTAACAGGGTAAAGGTGAGGGTGTAAATAGCAATATTTCAAATAGTTATGTTCCCCCTCCCCTTAATCCCCTCCCACCAGGGGAGGGGGAAACAGACTTTTTGCAAAGTTGTCAAGTATGTTACATGAAAACTGTGCTAAAAAAACACGATGTTGCAGGTTAGCAGTACAGAGTACGTTGAGAAAAACATAAAAAATATTTTGCTAATCTCTGCGATCTTAGCGTGCTCAGCGGTGAAATATGGTAAGGCTGAATTTTTACTACAAATTTACCATTCTCATACAAACAATTAAAAATTGCATTGAGCAAGGTTATATGCTATGTAGTTTTAATCATTCATATATAAACACAACTGGGATTTCTTAAATATCACAATTACACACAAAGTTAAATAAAAATTATAACCATATGAAAAACTGGCAAAAACTTTCACTAGCACTGATCGCAATTCTCATCCTTGTTGTTATCGGCGTATCTCTTCTGGTTAAATCCTACCTATTACCCGAAACAATCGAGGTCTTCGTCATTCCCAAACTGGAAGAAATTATCAAACATGAAATATCCTTCAAAGAAATAGAAGTGGGTTTTACGGGAACAGTTAAATTGAAAAACATTTCCATTTACGATCCCACACTGCAAAAAGAATCCATATTTTTTCAAAGCCAGGACATAGTACTCCACTGTCAACTCCTCCCGCTCTTATTAAAAAAGGTTATTATAGTAGAAGAGATTACTCTTCATCAACCTGATATTGAGCTAGTAAGAGATGAACAGGGGAACTGCAACTTCATCAAAGATGCGCCTGAAGCAACAAAAAAGGCATCAGATAAGGGAAAAGCAGATAATGTTCCGTCAAAAACCACTTTATCATTTATTGTAACCCATCTAAACATTAAAAATGGCAAGTTCACCTTCACAGACTATTTTAAAACCCCCTCTAAGCCTTTTCAGTTTAAAGTAAGAAACATCAACGTACACGCCTCAGACCTCTCTCCTCTTTCTTCCTTTCCCATAGACATCTCAGCAGAAATTGTATCAACTCCACCATCTTTCCTTAAGCTAAAGGGGAGCATAGATCCTCTGCGCAAAGAGGCAGAAACAAAGATTCAGCTTGCTCCTTTGGACATAACGTATTTCTCTCCTTGTTTTCCTGATCTCCCCTTCACTCTACTTGAAGGTTTCTGTTCTCTGGATCTTAACATAACTGCCAACAGCTCTTTGGACTTTTCTTCACAAGGCCTGATTTCTCTCAAGGATCTTACCATCTCCTCTGTGAACACATTAGATGATGAACCATCTGATAACTTCACCAACAATCTGCGGAATATTACCCTTGAGCTGGACCATCGTTTATCATACCAGTCTGATTCTGGCACTCTTCTGCTTGAGAAGTGCGATGCAACTATCCAAAAGGCAAAACTCTCCCTGAATGGAAAAATCTTATTTAACAACCATGATGAGATAATAATCGAGCACCTTAGAACCACCCTTAAGGATTCTTCCCTCACTCTAAAAGGCAAGATAAATCACTACCCCGATGAACCACTAACAGCAGAACTTCAATTTTCCTCACCTTCTTTGGTCATTGATGATATCATCTCTTGTCTGGAAGAAGTGAAGGTTCGAAGAGAAAGGACACAAGAGGAGGAAGAGGAAGAAAAAAAAGAAAAAGAAAGTGATGAGATGGAACCTTTAAACCTTAAGGGCGTGAAGATCAAAACAGATATATCCTTGGGAAACATCATCTACAAAAATTTGCACATCTCTGACCTGAAAGCCAGGTGTAGTTTAGATGATAATATATTTAATTTAGAATCATTAAAAGGGGACTCAGAAGGTGGATCATTTAAGCTTAAAGGACGTACCAATCTGGCAGTCAAAGGGCTGGATTACAACCTTCAATTTACAGGGAACGGCCTTCAGCTCAACCCTATAATTACCTCCTTCGCACCAAACCTGCAAGAGAATATAAATGGAATCGCAGATCTTACCATGGATCTTAGAGGCAGTGGGACAACATCAGAGACCTTCAAGAAACATCTTAAAGGAAAAGGTAGTATTCATATTAAAGATGGGGAAATATCCGCTTTAGAGTCTCTCCAGTCTTTTGCCTCCTTTATTAAGGTAGAAAAACTGGACACACTCAGCTTTGATCAATCTAAGGGCACATTTAATATAACAGATGGAGTCGTACACACCAAAAGCAGCCTTAAAGGCAAAGAAATTGAGCTCTATCCTGAAGGTACTATTAGCCTGGACTCATATTTAGATCTTTCCCTGGAAATGAAGATTTCACCCAAACTTTCTGAGCAGATAGCTACTAGTGCATTAACTAAATACTTTAAAGATGAGAGAGGATGGACAGTCATTGCACTATCCATTAAAGGGCCAACAGATGAGATAGCAGTGATACCAGCTTCCTCGACCATACGAAACATTTCTGAGATGATCGTAGATATCCTCCTTAAGAAGGAAGATGTAGATAGTGATAAAAGACAGGACAAAAAGAAGGCACTTGAAGATTTAATAAAGGGATTGATCAAAAAATCTAAGGAAGACCCAGCCCTTAAGAGTAGTCAGTAGCTACCACCCAAAGTGTTGACTGACGGAAGCCTTTTAAAAGGGTTGTTATACCTCTACTTTATAATGTGCAAATCCGAATGTCTAAATCCGAAACTCGAAACAAATCTAAAATTCAAATTTTTAAATGTTCAAAACTTCTTGTTTTTGTCATTTGAATTTTGGTCGTTCGGATTTGTTTCGTACTTCGTGCTTCGGATTTCTAATTTAACAACTTAACTAAGACACCTGATCGGCTGAGCCTACTAGGTTATTACCAGCTGAGCCAGAGATTTAAGTGGTTAATTAACTTCCCCAAAAGGTGATTTCACCTCTATCTATCTTTCTCTTCATAATTTCTTTCAACCATCTCCTTACTAATGCTTGTCCAAAAGGAAGCAGGAGAAAAAATCCTAGAGCATCCGTGAGTAAACCCGGGGTTAAAAGTAGAACTCCTCCAATCAAGACTAATATCCCATCAAAAAGTTCATCTCTGGGGAATACGCCTTCACGGAGATTTTCCTGGATTTTAAACAGCACATTAAGCCCCGCTATTCTCGCCATAAAGGCTCCTATAACACCCGTAATTACTATCAGCATGATAGTATTGAACGTCCCTATACGAGCACCGATTTCAATTAAGAGCGAGAGTTCTATAAATGGAACAATAGTAAATATAAGAATAAGTTTTAAAAGCATCGGTTGTTAAAAAATGACGGTTTCTTAAAAAACCTGGTTTGTCCCTTATTTGTCATTCCTGTGAAAACAGGAATCCAGTGATTTAAGATTATTATGGACTCCCGTTCCCCGCTCAGATCGAGGACAGGTTTCGCGGGAGTGACTAGGTTTTGATTTTGCACGAGAGTATTAAAAATAATTTGAAAAATAAAAAAGCTTCATGCTATGCTTAGTAGATAATCACAAATCACAAATAATTGCAAGTAACCAGCATCCCGACACGATATTTACTTAACTTAGAAGTCTATTCCAAATTATCAACACCATGCTAATCTTTTTAAAAACCACATTAATAGTTCTACTTTTAGCCAGCATCATAGTATTGGTCTTTTCCTTTTACCTCCTCTACCTTAATACCCATCCTCCACGATGCACCCTCAATCTGAGCACTGAACAGTACCGTGCTGATTATCTTGAAATCTGGTTTGACAACAAACAGGGGCTGGAACTTAAAGGGTGGCTGGTCAAAGGCAATCAGGACTTCGACAAGCTCCTTCCCACAATAATTTTTTGCCATGGTCTCGGATCAAACAAATCAGACTTCATAGATCTAGCCCGCCATCTGGTTCACCATGGGTACAACGCCTTTCTCTTTGACTTAAGAGCCCATGGAGAAAGCGAAGGCAGTAGCTGTTCGTTGGGACTTTACGAACAGGGTGACTTAAAAGCGGCTTTAGACTGCCTCATAAAAAGAGATGATATTGATCCCGAAAGGATAGGGATTTTTGGCTTTTCCCTGGGTGGAGCCATTGCCCTGATGGCAGCCTCTAATGACAAAAGGATAGCTGCTGTTCTGTCAGACAGCTCCTTTGACAACTTAAAGGAACAAAGTGCTTATACCCTCTCCACTTTCTACCATCTACCTTCATTCCTTTTTATGCCCCTTGCTTCCTTTGTCTACCGAATTTACTTTAAGGGAAGCATGGATCTCGTTTCACCAATAAAAAATGTGAGTAAAATATCCCCGCGAGCGCTTATGCTCATCTATGGAGAAAAGGATACTCAAATTCCGCCTGACAGTACAAAAAATCTCTTTGCAATGGCTAAAGAGCCAAAAGAATTATGGTCAATCCCGGAAGCCAACCACGGTGAGACTATAAGTATCGACCATGAACGCTACAGAGAAAGAGTATTGAAATTTTTTGATCAATATGTGAAAGACCGTTCGCCAAACACACAAGTAGAAAAATAGTGTCTGACGAGAAACCTTTTTTGTCTTTCGGAAATTCGGAGCACCCTAAGTTAAATGGAACAAACTCACTTAACCGGGCAAGCGAAACCCGAAACAAAATATGAATTTAGGAATTGAGGAAATTCCTGAATCCCTCAATTCCTAAATCCCTAAATTACTGATGGATTGTTTCGACACTCGGATTTCTACCTGAACGAGACTTTCTAGTTGAGGTACTAAACCTAGATTTTGCAGAAAGGGGTTACACAATCAAATTAAGATATCACACGGTTGCTTCCTTTGGATTCAGCCTGGCTTTCTACCTCATCTTCAAAAGCTTCTTCGGTGCATTTATCTGTTTCCTCGTCGGCATCCTGATAGACATAGATCACTTTTTTGATTACGTCAGGGACACCGGCTGGAATCTAAATCTAAAACAGTTTTTTAACTATAGCTACCAGGCAAAGTATGAACGATCCTATTTGTTCCTTCATGCTTATGAACATCTTTTACTCTTTGCGTTTATCATCGTCATTTCAAATTACAACATCTTTATTATCGCAGCAGGTGTCGGATTTACACAACATCTCATCCTCGATCATATTTTTAATCCGGTAAAGCCTATGGCTTATTTTCTTACCTACCGTTTAAAAAACAGGTTTAGCAAACAATGTTTGCTAAAAGATGATTTCCTCTCATCCTTATCAGAAGAATAAAAGCAACTATTCACCGCAGAGTACACAGAGACCGCAGAGGCAACTAAGGAAGAAAGCCTTCACAAGAAATAATTATTCTTATGGTGCTAAATGTATTCATGTCATCAGAACTTTAGGCACTTTAGTTCACTTAAGCTCACTTTAGTCACTGCGAAACCCAAAACTCCAATTGATTAAGCAAAGTTTAAGCTAAGTTCTCTATCCTGTAATCTTCAAGAACCTGATCTGAGATGGGGTCTACTCTAATCTCTTGAGTAAGATGGTTTCCTTCTTCTCTGTATGCTACTTTCACCCGCTTATCTTCCCTGGCTTTACTATACCGGACCGTTATAGAGGCAGCAACTTCCAGGATTTCCGGAGTATAGGGACCCCTCAAAAGACTTAGAGGGCCTGGATTCTCTGATAACTCAAGCAAGGTATCACCTTTTTGGCTCAGTTGTTCTATCTGCTTGTTCTCATCCTCAAATCTTCCTACTACTAAAAGAGTCTCCTCCGCCAGTGCAAAATGCCTGCCCACCTTTGTCAACAGTAGATCGTCAATGTTAACATCAGCACAATTAAGCAACCGCCTGATCCTGGCAGAGATATTAGAGTCAGTTAAGAGGCAACCTCCTGCCGGAGTAGGGTATCCTTCAATCCCTAACTGCTCAGCCAACATCATCTGTGATTTCCTTCCTCTTCCTTTAAAATCTAATAGCTTATCTCTATCCACCCACCCTCGCTCCTCAGGGATGGTAGGTTTTAAATGCTTGGCACACAAAGGTCTAAGCAAAATCCCCTCAGCTCCCGAATCTCTTTCAATAATTCTCATCGCATCACGCCTTTGTGACATGGGACGTTGTCCCAGCACCTCACCAGTGATAAGAAAAGATGCCCCTTCCTCATCAAGCAATTTCCTGGCTTCAGATATCAAAAAGATTTTACAATCCATACAGGGATTAAGATTCTTCCCATATCCATGCTTTGGATGTTTAACAATTTCTAAATAATCATGGCTCACATCAACTATCTCAAGTTTAATCCCATAGTGCGCGAAGGAGTAGTCCCTCACTTCATCCTCTCTGCCCTTTTTATCGTAACCGAAAAAAGGGGTAATAAAATGGATGGCTTTTACTTCTATTCCCTGATTCATGATGACCCGGCAGGCCAGGATACTATCAAGACCACCGGAGTAAAGGGCTAAGGCTTTGTGTTTTGTCATAATGATTTCACCCAGAATTTCGTAACTCTTTAACTTTTTGAAAAAATTAAAGCTTGCGAATTTGTTTTGAACCGCAGGACATCGAACAAGGAATTATGAATGAAAAAATAAATGATAAAGAACAAACCTTGTTCGATATTCAAATATACTATGTTACACTACTGTCCTAAAGAGTCATAAATCCCCCCTAACCCCCCTTTATTAAAGGGGGGATTTACCTTTGGATGAAACTAACAAGGTAAAATGCTGTCCAAATGCAATTATTTTTGGAAAAAGTAACTATATCATAAAGAGAATTGATCTGGGAAGTAGTATGGCAGGGTTAAGATCATTTTTTGAAATCAGCGCAACGTCAGTTCAAAAGCATCTTTGATTAATTCTACTCTCTCTTCATTAGGAAGCAGATAGACAGCAACTACATCAAAACGAGCTTTTGCATGATGAACCTTATATCTGTTAATAAATTCCAGAGCAACTTTTGAGAGTTGATGCTGTTTTCTTTTATTCACACTCTCCTGAGGAATGCCGAATTTTGCTGATCCCCTGGTCTTAACTTCAACAAAGGAAAGTACATCCCGATCTTTTGCAATGATATCCATCTCACCCAAAACGCACCGATAGTTCCTGTGTAAAATTTTATAACCCTGTTTTTCCTTTAAGTAAGCGGCTGCCAGATCTTCTCCTTTTTTCCCCAGGATCTTTCTATCTTCACTCATATCATAGTTCCTCAAACAGACTTTAGGACATCCTCTGTCACTCCTCTAAATGTCTTTCGATGAAGCGGGGAACAACCATATTTTTTTAGAGCATCGAGATGTTCTCTTGTACCATAACCTTTATTTCGAGCGAAATTATAACAAGGATACTGATCGTGATACTCTTCCATAATTTTATCACGTGTAACTTTGGCCACTACCGAGGCCGCAGCAATGAGCACACTTTTACTATCTCCTTTCTTCAATGTCATTTGAGAAATATCTGTGGCGACAGGAAATATGCCATCAACCAACACATACTCAACCGGACAAGAAAGATTGTTCAAAGCTATAGCCATTGCTTTTAAACTGGCATTAAGGATATTGATTTTATCAATTTCTACCTGATCAACCCTCCCGATACCAACTGAAAGAGCTGCTTCAAATATATCAACATACAACTTTTCTCTTTTAAGGGGAGTTAATTTCTTGGAATCATCAATACCTGGAAGTTCACAATAGGGGGGGAGAACAACTGCCGCTGCCATAACAGGACCAGCCAGGGGACCCCGACCAACTTCATCTATACCTGCAATATAACGATACTCCTTCTTGTACAATGAGTATTCTGGCAGGAGAAAACCGTGGGGCTTATCAGGGTAGCCATTATTCATAGTAAAACAGTAATTGCAGTTATGTTCTTACAACCTGTCTTTCCTTAATCCTTGCCGCTTTTCCTTTTAAGCCTCTCAAGTAATAAATTCTTGATTGCCGAACCTTACCTCGCTGAACCACCTCAATCTTGTCAATAGTCGGTGAGTGAAGAGGGAAAATCCTCTCAACACCAACCCCATATGAAATCTTCCTGACAGTAAAGCTCGCCCGGCAAGCACCTTTTTTCTTCTTTATAACAACCCCCTCAAACACCTGAATTCTCTCCTTCTCAGCTTCTTTGATCCGCACATGAACCTTTACCGTATCACCAGATCTGAAAGAGGGTATATCTGTTTTCATCTGCTCTTTTTCAATTTGGTCAATGATATTCATTTTCTTTTCTCCCCATAAAAGCGTCTCTGAATTTCTACAATCTGTTAAAATAATTAGTCCTTTTCAATTGCCGGTTTTCACCAATTCTATTCCTAAACCTTAGACAACAAATCAGGTCTTCTTTCCTTCGTTCTCTTCAGCGCCTGCTTTTGTCTCCACCGCTCAATTTCTGCATGATTTCCAGATAACAAGACTTCCGGCACTTCCATATCCTTAAAAACCCTGGGCCTTGTATAATGAGGAGCCTCCAACATTGACTGAGTAAAAGACTCATCTAGAAGTGAATTAGCATCACCTAATACACCTGGAATCATCCTGGCTATAGCCTCAATCACCACCATAGAAGGCAACTCGCCCCCAGTTAAAATATAATCACCAATAGAAACCTCCTCATCCACAAAACTTCTAACCCTCTCATCCACACCTTCATAACGACAACAAACCAGGGTAAGGAAAGAATATTGTGCCAGCCTCACCGCATCATTCTGCTCAAATCTCTTTCCCTGGGGAGTCATCAACAACGTCCTCACCTCAGGCTGTGAAGTCTTTATCGCTTCGATAGCAGTGATAAGAGGTTCAGGTTTCATAACCATACCCACACCACCACCATAGGGGAGGTCATCCGTTACCCGATGTTTATCCTTGCAATAATCCCTCAGATTATGAAGTTCAATTTTTATGAGACTCTTTTCCTGAGCCCGCTTTAAGATGCTGGCATTAAAAGGATCACCAAACATCTCGGGGAATAAAGTTATAATATTAAATTGCATCACAGTCAAATTACTAGCACCAGTGGTGATAGCCTGCTTAACATATTCCAAGTAACTTACGTGAATTAAAGTTGTGGCTTTATTCGATAATTTCCAATATAGTTCTCTTTCTATGTTTCATAGAGGCTGCACTCAAGATGGTTCTTATTGCCCTCGCAGTTTTTCCATGTTTACCAATAACCTTTCCCAAATCCTCCTTGGCCACATGCAATTCCACAACTGACGTTCTGTCTCCCTCTACTTCTATAACTTTAACTAGATCGGGATGATCAACCAGCAATTTAGCAACATATTCGACCAATTCTTTCATCTCCTTGCCCTCCACTCTAGGTAGGTTAAAGTCCTCAAGATGAACAACCACTGCATTCTTGGGAAAACTATATCAAAAGAATTCTGGCGCTGATCAAGTCTTTAAATCTTTTTTAGGAAACACCCCACCCTTCTTTAGCAACTGCCCAACTGTCTCGGTTGGTTGAGCCCCTTTTTTTATCCATTCTAAGATTCTATCCCCTTTGAGATTAATCTCAGGAGGATCTTTCCGAGGATCATAAGTCCCCACCCTCTCAATGAAGCGACCATCTCTGGGGGATGATGCATCAGCTACTACTACCCTGTAGAAAGGTTTCTTGTTGGCACCAAAACGAGCTAATCTAATTTTAACAGCCATCTCTTTTTCACCTCATAAATAAATGTCTAGGAATTTCTACAACTCATTTAAGTTAAAAGTGACTAAATGAACCAAAGTGACTAAAGTGAGCTTAAGTGAACTAAAGTGCCTAAAGTTTTTGAATTCAGCCCTTTGTTTAAGATTTTAATTCCGCATTCTGCAATCCGAAATCCGCAATGTGAACATCCAGCATCTTCTGTTTTAAATCTCACATCGCATATCTCACATCGCAAATCCCTCTATTCCGCAATCGTCTAATCCAGCATCTAGTATCGCGAAGCCTCGTCGGTTTAAGGCGAAGCTTCGTCAGGAGTTAGACAACAATCTTCCAATATCTTTCATGCCACCCTTACCAAATCTCTTCAACATCTTACGGGTTTGCATAAATTGTTTTATTAATCGATTCACCTCCTGTACACTGTTACCACTCCCTACAGCAATTCTTTTGCGGCGGCTTCCATTTAGAATAGATGGATACAACCTCTCTCTTTGGGTCATGGAACTAAGAATAGCTTCCATTCTGGTTAATTTCTTGTCATCAACCTGAACAGATTTAAGAGCCTTACTATTTAATCCGGGGATCATACCCAAAATATCCTGCAGGGGACCCATTTTTTTCATCTGCTGAAAGACACCTTTGAAATCCTCAAGCGTAAATCCTTCTTTCTTTATCTTTTTCTCTAAAGCCAGGGCATCTTCTGCATCAATAGTAGATTCTGCTCTTTCAATTAATGAAAGGACATCACCCATACCCAATATTCGAGATGCCATCCTTTCAGGATAAAAAACTTCCAGGGCATCCAATTTCTCCCCGACACCTACAAACTTGATTGGTTTGTTTGTAACCGCTTTAATAGAAAGTGCGGCACCACCCCGGGCATCACCATCTACTTTGGTGAGAATAACTCCATCAATATCTAATGCCTCGTTAAATCTGGTAGCTACATTAACTGCTTCCTGACCTGTCATTGCATCAGCAACAAGAAGAATCTCTTTCGGCTTAATCTCTTTCTTAATGCTTTCAAGTTCCTCCATCAATTCCTTATCGCTGTGCCACCTTCCAGCGGTATCTATAAGCAAAACACTAAATCCTTTGCTATTAGCCAGATTGAGTGCACTTTTGCAAATTTCAATCGGCTTTTGATTAGGGTCTGCCTCATAAACGGATACCCCCAACTGATTCCCCAATGTCTTAAGCTGCTCTATAGCAGCAGGGCGATACACGTCGGCTGGAACCAGTAGTGGAGTATAGTGTTTATCTACTAATTGTTTCGCTAATTTGCCTATGGTAGTTGTCTTTCCTGATCCCTGTAACCCCACTACCATAATAGAATGCGGGCTTTTCCCTGTTAAATTAAGGTGGCTTTCCTTATCACCCATCAAGGATATGAGTTCATCTTTAACAATTTTGATGAACTGCTGAGCAGGGGTAAGGCTTTTTAAAACACCTTGGCCCAGGGCTTTTTGCCTGACTCCTTCGACGAACCCCTTTACAACTTTGAAATTTACATCGGCTTCCAACAGGGTAATACGAACTTCTTTGAGCGCATCCTGAATATTACGCTCACTAAGCTTGCCATGCCCTTTCAAACGTTTGAAAGTATGATTCAGTTTCTCAGTAAGGTTGTCAAACATAATTCAATCACATTTTAAAGTAATTTATGTACAATCTTATTATTAAAGTTTATTTTCCGATAATTGTCAAGTCTTATTTTCTCTTGTAATTTCAATGCATTCCCTCACCACATTGCTGAAAATCATTTCTTAAACAGTTGCTCCCACTCTTCTTTTGCCTTTATAACCTTATCGTCACTTTCAATTCTTGCCTCCCTATCATTAAAAACAAAAAAATCGCAAAAATTACTTCGATCACGGTCCCTCACTTCTTCACTCTGTGGTTCTCTGCAATAGTTGGATGCACCAGGATCATAAAATGCACAATTAAGGCAACACTTAAGATCTCGATTGCAATGAGGACAAATTTCTTCCCTCCCTACCCTATCTATAATATCCAGTTCATGTCCACAGAAACAACATGTTTTCATAAGTCTATCGCAAGTGAACTCAAATAATCTAAAGTATACTTAAGTAACCTAAAGTGACTAAAGTTCTAAAATCATCCCTTTTGTTTTGGACTTAGGATTTTAATTCCCTGGCCCAGACCGAACTTTATTGGAATAAGTTTTGATCTTCTATCTCGGAATACTAATAGCAGCAACGGCACTCTACAAGTCGCACCAAGGCAGGCCGCAATTTTACCCCGTGAAATGATCTTTGCTTCTATTTCACCGGGGCCGCAATCGTCTAATCCACTGCACCCTGCCCCCTGTACCCTATCTTACACAACCACCTTCATCAAATCTTCTGCCAGAATTACCTCTCCTGAATACTGACTCTCAACTATCTTAACAATATTACAATCATCACAAGGGGGATAAAAATGGGTCAGCAACAGTCTTCTGCATTCAGCCTCCCGTGCTACACGCCCAGCCAATGAAGGAGTAAGATGCCCTTCTACTTTTTTGTCATCAGGGAAAGAACACTCTAAGATTAGAAGATCAACTCTTCTTGCCAATTCAACAAGGTTGGGACAATAATCAGTATCTCCTGAATAAGCAACTACTTTCCCATCTTGAGATTTTATCCTAAAGCCAACACTATGATCACTATGCAGTAAGGGAAATCCCTGTAAACTGAAATCAGCAAAATTTAGCTTTTCGCCTGAAATCTCTGTTAAGTCAAATCTGTAACTCTTAGGAATGATCCATTTGCCATAGGTCAGTTTTAACCTTTGATAAAACTGAGTCATCCCTACAGGTCCAATTATGGACAATCTCCTTGTTCTCATCTTTTCACTTCCATAATTTGAAGCAAAGAGAAAAGGCACAAGATCAGCGGTATGATCCGGATGAAGATGACTGTACAGGAGGCAATCAATTTCCTTAAAAGAAACAGCAACCTTAAGTAACTCTCTTAATGTTCCGGATCCGCTATCTAAAAGTATGGTACTATTTCCAACTCTGATAACGGTTCCTGGAGAGCCTCGTCTCAGAGAAGGGACACATGTGCCAGAACCGATAATAAATACTTCCATAA
>WTBG01000375.1 GCA_013139225.1 Deltaproteobacteria bacterium | reverse complement strand
GGTCCGTTTTTGTGAACAGTTACTTTGGTCTCAACCATCATGAGCGCTGCCAGGCACAAAAACATCAGTCCAAGCTCAAGGCTTAAGAAGCTAAACGACGGGGGATACTTGCTGACGAAAAACCATTGTACCAGCGAATCACCATGCCGTAAAAGAAACATGTTTCCGTAGCCGTTAAAGCCGCGCACAGCAGCAAATAAGCCGAGCAAAATAAGACCGGTACCAAAAATAAGCTGCGCTGGGGGCACAAGGCCTTTTTTCCTGCTCCGGTATCGTGCAAGGTACTGTCCGAACACCCATCCCGCCAGCATAATAGCTAACCAGGGAAAAACCGGATAAACGATTTTCAGATCTGGTTGAACATAGATCCCCACAGTGAGTCCCGCAACAACAGATGTCAGACCGATTTCAGGATTCCAATACAGTGCCGTAATCAGTTCACCACAAAACATCCAGGCAAAGCTGAGTGTCAGAAGGAACCAGCCTGGAAGCCGTCTTAACGGAACCAGAAGAATCATGGAAACACCAATTGCATACAGTACCTGAAAGGTAAAACGGCCTGACCCCAGTGAGATAAGCGTGGGATCAAGCAGCGCAATAAACGAACCACGTATCAGAATGTCGCGATCAATGCTCCAGGAACTTTTGCCCCGGGCCAGACGACGCTCAACGCTCAGCGCAAGCGCTGTTCCGGCAAGGAAAACAAAGGTTGGGGCACAGATGTGGCTGATCCAGCGGGTCAGAAACTGATCAAGCGGCAAAGCCGTCCCGAGCACATACATACCAGCTGAATCCACTGCCAGGCGGCTTCCGTTAAACGCCATTGATGCATGATCAATAATCATGAGAATCATGACAATACCGCGCATCCAGTCCAGAGATACCAGGCGTTGCGGTCGGGCAGCCGGTGACGGCTGCGTGTTGCTGTAATTCTGCATGTATAAATGAATTATTGGTGAGAATTTAGTTTAACCCATAATTTGCAGTAGCAATCTACTGCAAATTATGGGTTAGAATGAGGGAAGTATAAAAAAGTTCCTCTTGTATGTCAAACAAATATGATCATAAGATGTGCAAATGCACCTGATGTAAAACTATAGAGTTTTAGGTAGGAATTTAAAAAAGCATGGGGCGAATTATAAATATTGACAATAAAGACAGGAAAAATATATAAATGAGGAACAACTCTAGTTTCATTCTTCGTGGCCTGGCTACAACTATGAGGAGTATCATATGAAAAATTTAACAACCCCACATATGGAACGATGCATTGGTTGTCACGCATGTTCACTGGCATGTGCAAGACTTGTACACAAAAACCTGTCCTGGGACACTGCTGGCATTCGCATTGCAACTTCAGGCGGATTATCTACCGGCTTTGAGGCAAAATACTGCCTCGCCTGCAATCCAGCTCCCTGCGTCATGGTTTGCCCCACAGGGGCATTTTTGCAGCGTAGGGGGGGAGGTGTGGTGGTCAAGAAAAACCTTTGCATCCAGTGTGGAGAATGTGCCAAAGCGTGCCCAGTGGACGCAATCTATCTCAGTCCAACAAGTGAACCTTTTGTGTGTATCCACTGCGGACGTTGTGTAACATTCTGCCCCCACCACTGTCTGGAGATGGCGGATGTTCCGATCGGAGCAAACATGGAGGAGGTGATATCATGATCAGGGACCATTTTAGAATAATGACAGTAGATCTTTCCTCTGGCCGTGGCAGTGTGGTAAAACTGGAAGGTCGCGACAAAGTAGCGGGCGGCAGCGGGCTGGCTGCTGTCCTGTTTAACCAGTATGGTAGGTTGGATAAACCCTGGGACGATCCTGACCAGCCGCTAATCTTCACCATCGGTCCGCTCACGGGATACTTTCCTCTGATGAGCAAGACTGTCTGCGCCTTCAAGTCTCCCTACCATGACCAGTATGCTGAGAGCCATGCCGGTGGTCGTTCAGCCCTTTCGCTCAGATTTGCCGATCTGGATGCGCTGGTAATTACCGGAAAGGCAAAAATGCTAAGCTGTCTTTCTGTGGGGTCTCGTCACATGGAGCTTAAGGATACCCACTATATGAGGGGCATAGATGTTCAGGCATCAGGGAAAATGATCCGTGGTTTGTCAGGAGGATCAGGTCATCGCAGCATCCTTCGCATTGGCCCTGCTGGTGAAAATGGATCGGCCATGGCCTGCATTAATGTGGATACCTACCGCCACTTTGGCAGACTGGGCGGGGGTGGAGTTATGGGGAACAAGAATTTAAAGGCCATTGTGATCCAGGGAGATGGCGTGTTTCCACTGCCAGAGGGCAAAGAGTATCCAAAACTCTTTAAGGAAGTATATGATAAGCTTACCGCCACTGACATGATGGATAAGTACCACAACCTGGGAACACCGGTGAACGTGGCAATCTTAAATAAGATTAATGCCTTGCCCTGTCGGAATTTACAACAGACCAGTGACCCGGCCATCAAAGGTATTACCGGGGAACGATTTGCCGACGATACCTTATTGCGCAACACGGCCTGTTCGGGGTGTCCAGTAGGATGTATACACGTGGGGTTTGTTCGGGAAAAGTTTATGGAACCAAATCAGTACCTCTACCGTCAGGTTTCCTACGACCACGAGCCTGTCTTTGCAACAGGCTCCATGCTCATGGTGACCAACGCCTTTAGCGTGCTCGGCATCATTGACATGGCCGAAAAAATGGGCCTGGACGTGATGTCTGCAGGTGTGGCACTTGCCTGGGCGACCGAAGCTCTTGAGAAGGGAATCATTTCTGAGAAAGAAACCATTGTGCCTTTGAAGTTTGGAGGTGCCGAAGTGTACAAGAAAGCCGTTCGTCATCTGGGAGTGGGATCTAATGAATTTTATCGCTTACTTACCCAGGGAACTATGAAGGCGGCAGAACACTATGGCGGAGAAGAGTTTGCCTGCGTGCTCGGACAGGAGATGGCTGGCTATGCCACGGGCGAGGTCTTTTTCGTATCTGAGGCTTTGGGTTTTAGACATTCACACCTGGACAGCGGTGGATACTCATACGATCAAAAACATGAAGAGAAAGAAGTAGAGAAGGCTGTTGATTTCCTCATAAGCGACGAACAAGGCCGAGTTCTTTTGACCTCAATGGTCTCTTGCATGTTCGCACGAGAGATCTATAAAAATGAGCTGCTGGCCGATTGCCTCAATTCTGTAGGGTATAAAACTTTGGCTGACAATATGGAGGCAGTGTCGCTCCATGTCCAGAGACTCCGCTGGAAGACACGAATGGCAACGGGCTATGATCCGAACGGAGTTACTATCCCCAAACGTTTTACCGAAGTGACTACATGGAAGGGTGCGGTGGACGAGGATTACCTTAATGCTCTTAAAAGCGAGTATGCTAAACGTATTATGGAAATGGCACAGTAAGGACATTTGGGATTGCGGATTTTAGATTGCGGATTTCGGGATAGAGGGATTTGCGATGTGCTATATGGGATGCGAGATTAAAATAATGATGCTGGATACTGGATTCTGGATAACCCAATTTAGGGATTGGGGAATTGAGGGATTTAGGAATTGATTTTATAACTTTAGGCACTTTAGTTCACTTAAGCTCACTTTAGACACTTTAGATTATTTTAGATCACTTTTTTGTAGGGATAAGAATATGTCAGACAGTCTATTCATCACTGCTACTGAGGCGAGGAGTGGGAAATCACTTATTGCTCTGGGTGTGATGGAGATACTCATGAGGAAAATCGACAGAGTAGGTTTCTTCCGTCCCCTTATCAACACTGATCCAAACCTCAAAGATCTCGATAATGATATCAATCTTATTACAACCCATTTCAAGCTGGAGTTTCCCTATGAGAGGATGTATGGATACACGGCAACAGAAGCGAACAATATGATTTCTCTTGGCAGGGAAGCGGAGATACTGGATGGCATAATAAAAAAGTATAATGAACTTAAAGAAACATGTGATTTTGTCTTGTGTGAGGGGACTGACTTTACCAGCTCCTCCGCTGCTTTTGAATTAGACATTAGTGCAGAGATAAGTAAACATCTGGGATCCCCGGTATTGCTGGTAGCCAACGCATATAAGAAGAATATGGATGATACACTCCGATCCATCGAAATGGCCTTAGAGTCCCTGGATGAAAAGGGATGCCATACCATGGCTACCATAGTTAACCGCATAGATCCACAGGATGGGGAGGAAATTATCAAGCTCCTAAAAGAGCGGACCTTGACTAAAAAACAGTTGGTGTACGCCATTCCGAATGAAGAATCTCTTGGAAATTCTACGGTGGGTGAG
>WTBG01000338.1 GCA_013139225.1 Deltaproteobacteria bacterium | reverse complement strand
GTTGGCAGGATGGGTGTTTGGACAGTACCTTGCACGATACCGGAGCAGAGAAAAAGGCCTTGTGCCCCCAGCGCAGCTTATTTTTGGTGTCGGTCTTATTTTGCTAGGCTTATTTGCTGCTGTGCGCGGCTTTAACGGCTACGGCAACATGTTTCTTTTTCGGCATGGTGATTCGCTGGTACAATGGTTTTTCGTCAGCAAGTATCCCCCGTCGCTTAGCTTCTTAAGCCTTGAGCTTGGACTGATGTTTTTGTGCCTGGCAGCGCTCATGATGGTTGAGACCAAAGTAACTGTTCACAAAAACGGACCTCTCCTTGTTTTTGGACAGACTGCCATGTTTTTTTATCTGCTGCACCGACTTGTGCTTGAAAGTATTGCCCACTGGTTTGATTACCGCGGGTTTGGTGGATTGGAGGAAACCTATATTACTGCAGTTGTAATGCTCGTGGTTCTGTATCCCCTGTGTCTGTGGTACCGGCGTGTTAAGCAGTCCCACCCCCAAAGCCTGCTACGGTTCATATAATCCCAGATTTTGCAGTAGCCATCTACTACAAGATCTGGGTTGAAAGGTTAGGCCTCTCCATTTTGATTGTCAGATAATATGAGGGAAGGTACATTGAGGGAAAATGGTAAGGTAGTTGCCGGCTTAAATCTGATTATCCCGACAGGAAGGTTAACTCTTTTTTTTAGGCCGATTTCTTAATGCTATTCCATCCTGAACCAGCCTTACGACTTGTTCCACCCGGAAAGGTTTATTGATTACTAAATCAACTCCGCTTTGCTTTAATTCAGAATCATTTAGTTTTACTTCCCATCCGGTAATCAATGCTACTGGTGTTTTTTTGCTTATCTTCTTTATTTCCTCTGCCACCTGCCAGCCAGACATCCCCGGCATTCCAAGATCGGTAAAAACCATATCAAAACTGTTCTCCTTAAATATCTCCATACCCTTACTTCCATTTGAGGCTGTTGCAACCTCATGACCAACATCAGTCAAAATATCTTCTAAAAGCAAGCGCACTCCTTTCTCATCTTCAATAACCAGGATCCTAGATTTCTTCTGCTCTCTTGATATGCATTTTGCTTTCTCTTCCAGATTTTGCTTCTCACTTGTTTTTTTAAGTTCAGGAAACTTAATAGCAACGGAAGTCCATTGACCTTCAACACTATCTACCGTGATAGATCCTCCATGACGATTGATTATCCCATAGGAGACACTCATACCCAATCCAGCTGATTGAGGACCTTTGGTAGTAAAGAAGGGGTCAAATATATTATTTTTTATTGTTTCAGGAATACCAATCCCCGTATCCTCAACTTTAACAGCAATATGACCATCTTGCTTGAAGGTCTTAATAGTAAGTTTACCTCCTTGAGGCATAGCATCTATGGCATTATTAATAAGATTCGTGAATACCTCCCTTAGTTCTAAAGCACTCCCTGCTATAGGGGGAAGAGAAGAAAGCATTTTTTGAACATCAATCTTTATCCCTTTCGAATCAGCCTCGTTTTTCCACCTCACTTTGGTAATCTCCAGGGCATTTTCTACAACCTTGTTTATATCAACAGACATAAAATATTTATCATGACTCCCTTTTCGAGAAAACTCTTGTATCCTGCGTACAGTCTCTGCACCATCTCTAGCAGCTTTCTCAATTATATCCAAACCTTTTTTCAGCGTATCTATAGATTTTTCTCTTCCCTGTTTTCCTATTAGCGTTTCAGAATTCATTCTTAATAACTGGGCTCTGCCCATGATAGCTGCCAGTACGTTATTAAAATCGTGAGCAACCCCTCCTGCCAATTCTCCCAGTGCTTTAAGTTTTTCTGATCGGAGGAGTTTTGCCTCCATTTCCTTTTTTTCTGTTACGTCCCTTATCGTTAGCTGAATTATATCCCTTTCCTGATAGCTTATAACTGTTCCATTTGTTTCGGCTATGGTTGTACTACCGTCCTTTTTTACAAACGACAACTCATGGAATTCTGAATTGTTTTTCTCAATTATCCCATTCAACATCTTCCTTGTTTCTTCCCGGCATTCATTAGAAAGTATGCAAAAGAAATCTTCTATGTCTATAAGCTCTTTTTTACCATAACCAAGCCATTTTTCTGTGTGTTTATTACAATCAACGATTTTACTCGTTTTGGAATCGATGAGAAGGACAGAAAGCCTAATTCCCTCGAACATGGCTCTAAATTTTTCCTGGTCTTTCATTTTAATATAATCAATCGCACTACCAATGATGGAGCTCACAAAAGCACAAAGCAATTCCATCACTCTTCTTTTGTTTTCACCAAAGGCATACGGCTGGGTATGACTCAGGTTGATTACGCCCAAAATCTTTCCTCGGAAGATAAGTGGGGTACATAGCAGCGAACCAATAGGAAAGCGGGTTTCTCTTGCTTCAAAACGCTTATCCTCCACCGTATTATCGATTAAAAGTGTTTTTCTATTAAGAGCTACTTTCCCTGCAATTCCTTCTCCCAGGGAGAAAGTCGTCCCTGTACCCCCTGGATGATCAAAGAATGTACCTTCATCATTTCTTCCCCTTGCAATCTTGAGGACCAATTCTTTAGAATCAGCATCCATTAGCATAAACGAACAGTTTTCTGCATTTGTTTCTTCCAGCAGAATATCTACAAGCCTTTGATAAAACACTTCCTGGTCAAAGATATAACTTACAATGTTTCCAATCCTGCTCAAGAGTGATAATTCTTCTATCTTTTCCTCAAAAAAGAAACTTGCATCACGCAACGCTTCTGCACATGAGTCCAGTTCTTTAGCTGATCGTTGTAAATTATTCCCAGGATTTTCTTTCTGATTTATCATATATTCTTACCTACTGAATAGCACTAAGGAATGCCTTTAC
>WTBG01000119.1 GCA_013139225.1 Deltaproteobacteria bacterium | reverse complement strand
ACAGCTTCTTTTACAGCATTAAAATTCTCGGTGCGTTCAGCAATAAATTTATCATCCGCCAAGCCCTCGTTGATAATAATATTTATGAAACCGTTGATCCAGGCTATGTCCGTACCGGGAGACTGCCTGAGCCAAACTGTAGCAAATCTGGCAAGGTCGATTTCCCTGGGGTCGACAAGGATCAATTTAGCACCCCGCTGAGTCACGGCCCTCTTTACAAAGGTAGCAATCACAGGGTGATTCTCTGTGGTGTTGGTTCCTGTTATCAGGTAGCATTCCGACTCGTAAAGATCTGCTATCGAGTTGGTCATCGCACCGGATCCGAATGCAGTGGCCAGACCAGCCACCGTGGAACTGTGTCAGAGTCGCGCGCAGTGATCCACATTGTTTGTGCCGATAACGGCCCTGAAAAACTTCTGGAACAGGTAATTCTCTTCATTGGTACACCGGGCAGATGCGAGTCCCGCAATGGCATCCGGGCCATGCTCACGTTTTATGGCATGGAGCTTTTCCGCAACATAGCTTAAAGCCTCATCCCAGCTTGCCTCTTTCAGCTTTCCATTTTTTCTGATGAGTGGTTTTGTAAGCCTGTCCGCATGGTCAACAAAGTCATGTCCAAAGCGTCCTTTTATGCAGAGACTCCCCAAATTGGGTGGGGGGGCACCTTCTCTGGGAGTGGTCACTTTAACTATTTTACCATCTTTCACATTCATATCCAGTTGACAACCCACACCACAATACGCACAGGTCGTCCTCACCCTTTCCAGTTCATCGCCCCTTCCCTTAAAGCGGCCCTGCTTCTCAAACAACGCACCCACCGGGCACACTCTCAAACACTCGCCACAAAACACACAATCCGAGTCCTCATAGCGCAGCCCGAATGGTGCACTGACTGTGGCGGTGGGACCCCTTCCTGTGTAGTCGATTACATTATTTACCTGCACCTCGTTGCATGCCCGAACACATAGACCGCAAAGCACACATTTGTTCATATCCCTTACGATCATCTCGTTTGCATCTTCAAGAGGCTTTAACTCTTCTGGCTCCTTGAATCGGGACATTTCTATACCCATGGAATAAGCCAGGTATTGGAGCACGCATTCACCGTTGCTCTCGCAGGTCATGCAATTGTGATGACCCTCAGAGATCAGCAGTTCAACGGTGAGTTTCCGGGATCTTAACACGCGGTCTGTATGGGTGTATACAACCAGACCGTCTTCTGCAGGCATGACACATGAAGCGACAAGTGTCCGTGCCTTCTCCACTTCAACAACACATATCCTGCACGCACCGACTGGCTTTATATGTTCGTGATGACAGAGAACCGGTATAAAAATGCCGTTTTCCTTTGCCACCTCATAAATGGTTTGTCCGGATTCAAACGCTAGTTCTTATCCATCAATCGTTATATGCATAAAACTCCTCCATAACTAAGCACCTTTCCCTCTCCTGGTTTAATACAAGTCATTGGATTTTGTTTTTAATTCCGCATTTCGCAATCCGAAATCCGCATTCGTTTGTCCAATATTCAGTCTTCATACAATCTTTACTGCATCAAACTTACATACGTCCATGCACATACCGCACTTGATGCACTTTTCTTCATCAATAAGATGGGGCTTCTTTTTCTCCCCGGAAATGCACTGCTCTGGGCATTTCTTTGCGCACAGCCCACACCCTTTACAAAGATCTGGATCAAGAAGGTAAGTGATTAGTGACTTACACACACCAGCAGGACACTTGTTTTTATAAATATGTGCTTCGCACTCCTCCCTGAAATACCGGATGGTTGTCAATACCGGGTTCGGTGCAGTCTGTCCCAAGCCACAGAGTGAACTGTCTTTCACATAAGGTGCTATTTCTTCAAGCAGCTCGATATCGCCATCTTTTCCTTTACCATTACAAATTCTTGTGAGAATCTCCAGCATGCGTTTAGTACCCTCCCGACATGGTGTGCATTTGCCGCACGACTCTTCCTGACAAAACTCCATAAAAAAACGGGCCGTGTCAACCATACAGCTGTTCTCATCCATCACGATTAGACCGCCGGAACCCATGATTGCGCCAAGTTTGGTTATCTCCTCATAGTCAATGGGCGTATCCAGGGTCGATTCCGGGATACAGCCGCCTGATGGTCCTCCCAGCTGCACAGCCTTTATTTTCTTACCATCTGGAATACCGCCTCCGATCTCAAAGATAATGTCACGTACAGAAGTACCCATGGGAACCTCTACCAGACCCACGTTTTCTATAGCGCCGGTTAAGGCAAAGACCTTGGTGCCTTTAGAGTTCGCAGTGCCAATTGACGCAAACCAGCTCCCGCCCTTCAAAATGATTTGGGGTACACAGGCGTAGGTTTCAACGTTATTTAAAACAGACGGCTTGCCCCAGAGTCCCTGATTAGCAGGAAACGGCGGCCTGGGCCTGGGCATTCCTCTTCTGCCTTCGATTGAGGCCATAAGTGCAGTCTCTTCACCACAGACGAAAGCACCGGCACCCTGATAGACATGAATATCAAGGCTGTATTCCGAACCGAGTATATTATCACCGAGCAGACCATACTCCATGGCCTGCTCGATAGCAATTGTAAGCCTTTTAATGGCAAGGGGATACTCTGCACGGCAGTAGATATAACCCTGATGTGCGCCAACGGCATAACCCCCAAGGATCATGCCTTCAAGCACTGAGTGAGAATCATTTTCCAAAACAGATCTGTCCATGAATGCACCGGGATCACCCTCGTCCGCATTGCAGAGCACATATTTCGTATGGCTCTTTGCTTTCTGTGCAAATGCCCATTTCATACCGGTAGGAAATCCAGCACCACCCCTGCCACGCAGACCTGACTTTTTCAATTCTTCAATCACCTCATCAGGGGTCATCTCCGTAAGTGCCTTTACCACCCCCATGTACCCATCATTTCCGATGTATTCATCTATCTGCTCTGCATCAATCAGGCTTCG
Source organism: Deltaproteobacteria bacterium (assembly GCA_013139225.1). Lineage (GTDB taxonomy): Bacteria > Desulfobacterota > WTBG01 > WTBG01 > WTBG01 > WTBG01. The sequence goes on along the minus strand of WTBG01000119.1, from coordinate 1,518 downwards.
GTTTTTTAGTGCTATCGGTTGCTGCCTGCCGAAGAATGGGATGTCCTGCATGCGAGGGATGATCTTGCCAGTCACAGGATCATGGTACATTAACCTCTCTAAAGGTTTGCCATTTACCATATGTTCTGTAATAATTTCAGAGACATCTTCAGCTGTAACCCTTTGATAAAAAATTCCTCCCGGATATACAACCATAATTGGACCAGCTGCACAAAAACCGTTGCATCCGGTTTCCACTACCTTGATTTCATTAGCAAGGCCTCGGGTGTTCACTTCCTGATTGAGTGCATGGTAAATAGCCTCACTGTTTGATGCCTTGCAGGCAGTGCCACCGCAAACAAGTATATGCGCACGGTATGAACCTGTTGTATCCAGACTATGCTTTTTTTCTTCTGCCTGCTTCTGTGCACTCCGAAAGAGATTTTCCTTCTGCACTCTTTCCTTAATCGTTTGCAGATCTTCTATGGTGAGTCTTGCCATCTAATACCTCCTAACTGTACTGGTCCAAGGTTTTCTCTACCTTTGCTACTTTAACCAGACCGTGTGTGTCCTCGTCAATAACTATCACCGGTGCTAGCCCGCAGACTCCCAGGCATCTCACCGTCTCCAGGGAGAAGCGCCTGTCTTCAGTACATCCCCCAGACTTGATACCGAGCAGATTGGTCAGTGTGTCAAGTATCCTCTGCATACCCCTCACATAGCAGGCAGTACCAAAACATATTCTTATATTATGCCTGCCCTTCGGAACCATGGAAAAGAATGAATAAAAAGTCACCACTCCGTACACATTGGCTATGGGAAGATTAAGGCCTTTTGCAATCTTCATCAAAGCACCTTTGGGAAGATAACCGAGCACTTCCTGGACTTTCGCCAAAACAGGAATCAATGCACCTGGTTTGCCCCTGTATTTTGACGTTATGTCATCTACCTCTTTTAACTGTTCTGCGGAAAACTCCTTCAGTTCGGCATATGCTTGAGACTTATCTATACCCACTTTCACCCCCCTAAAACCCAGAATTTGTAGTAGCCATCTACTGCGGCTTGAAAATCTTTGCTACAACGCTTGTTTCACGATTTTACTCCTCAACATATTTACGAATATGTCATCGTTACAAAATCGCTCCAACTGCGCGTTTCGCTGTGGTTTCCCGCGCCTCGCTACGATACCTACTGCAAAATCTGGGTTAGAATATAAAAAACCTAATGAAGCTATGAAGTTGCACGAAAAAACCATCCAAGTCGACGTGGACTTTTACCATATCATTTCTTTAATTGTCAAGTAATTTTAAAACCTTATGAATTGGGTGAAGGGTTTCGGGGGACATTAGAAGTTCGTTGTGGGATTGATGCATCTCTTCAATTAAGTGAGATGATCCATGTTATATACTGAGGTCCTCGCGCTGCTTCATTTTCACAGAGCATGTACGATTTGCAACGGGGTTCTTGCGGGATTTCTTTGATGGAGATAGAGATGTCCTGATATGCCGGATGCTTGTACTGTATTCTGGAAGCGTAATG
>WTBG01000062.1 GCA_013139225.1 Deltaproteobacteria bacterium | reverse complement strand
TTATTCTCCTTGAGTTGGATAAATTGGGGGGGAGCTTTTTGTGTCAGAAGGATGCCTTTCTCTGTGCGGCCAAGGGGGTTGAGATTGAAGTAGCTTTTGCCAAGAAGATTGGAGCCGGGTTGTTCGGTGGAGAAGGTTTTATATTACAACGTCTTGAAGGTGATGGTCGAGCTTTTGTTCATGCAGGTGGAACCATTATCAAGAGAGAGTTAAAGGGGGGTGAATCACTTCGGGTTGACACAGGTTGTTTGGTCGCTTTTTCTCCATCCGTTAATTACGATATACAATTTGTCGGTGGTTTTCAAAACGCACTCTTTGGGGGTGAAGGGCTATTCCTGGCGCGGCTTACCGGACCGGGACTGGTCTATCTGCAGAGTCTTCCTTTTTCACGCCTGGCTGATCGTATTTTTGCAGCTTCCCGCTTTAAGCAGAGAGGCGAACAAAAAGGTATAGGTGGCCTGGGTGGCAATTTGTTAGGAGGTCTGTTGGGAGGAGACAGGTCTTTTTAACCAATTTAATTACTGTAAATAGGTTTAGGAGAAGCAGTTATGGCAAGTAGGGTAGAAGATAGAGAGCGACGGGGCTTCTTCAGTCAATTATGGACTATTGCACTTTCACTGATGGGGTGCTTAGCTGCTGTGGTTGCAATCGGTTTTCTCTATCCGGTGGCGAGGCGCAAGCCTCCTGCGCTGTTTGTCTGCCTGGAGTCGGAAATTAAGGATGGGGAGCCTCTTGCGATTAAGGATACAATCGGAAGAAATGTTCTACTAATCCGGAAGGACAGCGGTGAGCTTTTAGCCCTTGGAACAATCTGCCCACATCTGGGCTGCACGGTATACTATAGACCAAAAAAGAAAATATTTGAGTGCCCCTGTCATCAAGGAATTTTTGATAGTGAAGGGAATCCCATATCCGGCCCTCCGGAGAATCCGCTTTATCGATATCCCACCGAGGTGCGTGAGGGTAAAGTATTTGTTCAATTTACCAGGCTATAAGGAACATAGCTATATTATAAATGGAATGAATAAAATTATTTTATGTGTGTGATTTGAAGCCTCGTCTCAAATTGCCAAACTTTCTATAAAATTACTTTATCTATTAAACCTCGACAAAGCACTTCATTCCTAACTGGGTTTACCCGGGAGGCAAAATGGACAAACAAGACAGACGTGCATTGCTAAAGGCTTTCCCTGTAGACATAAAGGGCCTGTATGAGAAGGCAGATGAGCCGCTTCCGCACTCTGCCAAGCGTTGGTGGTGGTGCTGGGGTGGGATTGTTGGATTACAGTTTGCCTTTCTTGCCATAACTGGTCTCCTCTTGGCTATGTATTATAGAGCAGATCCTGGAACTGCATACGATTCGGTTGCTTTCATAACTGAACATGCACGCTATGGGCAATTCATCCGTTCAGTACATGGGTGGAGTGCAAGTTTTATGGTTATCTTCGTGTTTCTTCATATGCTCAGAGCTTTTGTTACTGGATCCTTCAGGGAGTATCGTTGGGGAGCCTGGATGGGTGGGGTATTACTTCTGACTGTAACGTTTGGCTTTGGCTTTACGGGTTATGCGCTAATCTTTGATCAGCGCAGTTACTGGGGGATGATTATTACCTCTAACCTCATTGCAACTATACCCCTTATTGGAAACCTTCTTAGAAATTTATTCCTGGCCGGACCTGAGATCAATACCGCTACACTGAGCCGTATTTATGCTCTTCACGTTCAGATACTTCCCGCACTGCTGATTATGTTTGTTGTCGTCCACCTGTTTTTTGTGAGGCTCATGGGGATGTACCTCCCCGGCAATCAAAAGGACCGTGAAGAAGAAAAGGTTTTAACGGACCGTGAAGGGGTATACCACTTTTACCCCGATCACCTTGCAAGTGAATTTGCTGTATTTCTCTATCTGGTGCTGGTAATCTGCCTGCTGGCGTTGGCTTTGCCTGCCACCATGGGTACTCCCAGCGACCCTTTGTATACTCCAGAGCATATCAAGCCGGAGTGGTACTTCTTACCATACTATTATTTACTAAAGATAGTTCCTGGTATTGTCGGGATTGCTTTGATGGCGATATCGGCAGTTGCCCTTTTCTTCTGGCCAATTTTGGATCACTATCTGTTCCAGAAAATAGACAAGCTTTTCAAGGGGCGTATTGAGGTGAGCTTAATCCTCGGCCTCACGGTTGTCATCGTTTATCTTGTTTGGGCATTTGCTGAAACATAATCTACATGCTTTGGAAGCTCTGTTTTTAACATACGATTCTGGATAAGCAAGTTGCTCGTTATTCTGTTGCGCTGCTCGCCCCGTTAGAATTGTTTGTTGCCGGCAGAATTTATCAAATGTTTTTAGCTGCTTAATTCCTTTGTTGGTGAAAAAGCTTTGAAAAGTTTAGTTTTCTAACGGGGCTCGTTTCGTCTTTCGTGAAATGGTTGTGTTGTTGCTTTACCTCATATTTGTTTCTCTGATTCAACACGCAACCGATACCGTATATTGATATTTACCCTGTTAGAACGAAATCCGCCAAAGCTATTTAAGAACGTTAATGATCAATTTAAAA
>WTBG01000025.1 GCA_013139225.1 Deltaproteobacteria bacterium | reverse complement strand
GACGCTCTTCCGATCTTACCGGATCCATCGATGTCTGTTAACAGCAGAAGAGGTATAGGAAAGATAAAACAGGATGGTTAACAAGAAAAAGAAGGCACAGAGCAGGTCCTTGCGCTCTGCCACCCATGCCACCGATTCTACATGCAGAGGGTGAAGCCCAAACAGCAGAGCCGTGACACTTGCCACAATCATAGAGCCGGTGTGGGGCGAAAAGGACATTTTGGATGGGGAAGGTGTGTGATTAACCTCTTTTGCTTTGAGCACAAGCTGCATGACCAGAAAAAATACCAGGACGGTATTAAAACCATGCAGGATAATATTTGTAAGGTGATGCCCGAAGGGATTAAGGTCCCAGACGGCATAGTCTGTGGCATGACTGAGCCAGGTTAAGGGGTGCCAGTTACTTTTATAAAATGTGGTACACATGCCATAGAGAGAAAGGGAATCCAGGGACTGGATATGATTGTTTTCACACACATACTTACCATCATCCCAGACAAAATCATTCCTCAAGGTCGGAGTATATACCATAAACGTGATCACAAATAGTGTAACGGCTGCTACTCTTACCTGCATTGTGCTTCTGGAAAAAATGATTTTACTTTCCATCAGTTTCTTAAGCCTTAAGACTATTGTATAGATAAAGGGGAAACTCTTCTGGTAATTAGTGCTTGACCGAAAATCCCATTTTTTCGGTCAAGAATTAGAAATCCGAAGCACGAAATACGAAACAATGACCAAAATACAAATGTACCAATGATTAAAACATCACATTTCCAACGTCTTAGTTTAGGTCATTTCGTCATTTGATATTAGAATTTGTTTCGGATTTCTGATTTCGATTCGGATTTGGCCTGAACATGACTTTTCGTTCAGGCACTGATTAGGTTGAGTGGTTATCATGATAAATAGTAGATTAAAAGAAGCGTGTGGCATCTTCGGAATTTTTGGTCATGAAGACGCCGCCAGAATTACCTACCTGGGCCTTTACGCCTTACAGCATCGAGGTCAGGAAAGTGCGGGTATTGTTGTTTCAGATGGAAAGCGCTTGAAAGGCTATTTGAAAATGGGACTGGTACCTGAAATATTCAATGAAGAAAACTTGAAAGAACTAACTGGTAACAGAGCGATCGGACACGTACGCTATTCAACCACAGGGAGTTCAGAAGTAAAAAATGCACAACCTTTTAAGGTAGACTACTTTCGTGGTTCCCTTGCCGTTGCTCACAATGGAAACCTGGTTAATACCAATGAATTACGTCAAAGGTTAGAAAAAGCTGGCTCTATTTTTCAATCCACTATGGACAGCGAAATTATTGTTCATCTTCTGGCTAAGTCTAAGAGCGCTACCCTTGAAGATGCACTGGTTGAGTCCCTGCCTAAACTGAAAGGAGCCTATTCTCTGCTCCTCCTCACTCAGGACCAGATGATTGGCATAAGAGACCCCCATGGTTTCAGGCCACTATGTCTGGGGAAACTTAATGGAGCTTATATTCTCTCCTCTGAAACATGTGCCCTGGATCTTATCCAGGCTGAATATGTTCGGGAGGTTGAACCAGGTGAAATCATTATTATAGGCAAAAAAGGGATGCATTCACTTAAACCTTTTGCACCAGCCAGACCTTCCCTTTGTATCTTTGAATTCATCTATTTTGCCCGTCCAGACAGCCATGTTTTTGGTGAGAGTGTATATCTGGTTCGAAAACGGTTGGGAAGAGAACTGGCTTTAGAAAAACCAGTAGAATTCGATCTGGTAATACCCATGCCGGATTCTGGTACCTGTGCTGCCCTTGGTTTTGCTGAAGCATCAGGGATTCCTTTTGAGATGGGCATTACCAGAAATCACTATGTGGGGCGCACCTTCATTCAGCCCTCGCAAGCGAGTAGAGATTTGGGAGTTAAGGTGAAGTCAAATCCGGTAAAGGATGTCATTAAGAATAAGCGGATTGTAGTGATTGAAGATTCGATTGTTCGTGGTACTACCAGTAAAATCAGGATGAGGAATCTTAGAGAAGCCGGCGCAAAAGAGGTTCATATGAGGGTAAGCTGTCCACCCCACAGATACCCTTGCTATTATGGTATTGATTTCCCAACCCGGGAAGAATTGATTGCTTCCTCTCACTCTGTAGAAGAAATCTCTAAATTCATTGGACTGGATACCCTGGGATATTTAAGTCTGGATGGAATGATCAAGGCTATGTCGTTTCCTAAAGAGAACTTCTGTTTATCTTGCTTCGATGGAAAATATCCTGTAAAATAAAAAATCTCGTATTCTCGAAGTTCTTGATAACTTTGAAGAAGGAGCTGATGGGGTTTATCTGGTTGGTTGTCCCGAAGGAGAATGCCATTGCCTGGGAGGTAATATACGCACTGAACTATTTACCACAGAGATCACAAAAACAAGAATCTAGAATGGGAAAGATACCTGGCTCAAGTTACAATTATGAACTGAATCAAACGAATGTGGATTTCGGCCCGCCCTGGTGCGACTTGTAGAGTGCCATTGCTGTTGTTGATATTCTGTAATAGAAGATTTAAGACTTATTCCAATAAGGTTCGGTCTGGGCTAGGGATTGCTGAATTAAAATCCAAAATCTGAGATCTAAAATCCGAAATATCTTGATTGTCTCTTGACAATTTAAACGTCAATCAATTATTAATAATTATTCTATTAGAGCTAAGTCTTGGAAAGAAGGAAAAAGCTTAGTACATTTCTCTGTTTGTAATTTCATGAATAAAAACTTTAAACCAAAAATAACATTATTCCATTGCATCAATACCTTTAGCGATGGTGCATCTTTACCCATTGCCGCTGAAGTTGATTGTGAACTGCAAAGTGTCAAACTTCCTTGTTCCAGTATGGTAAAAGATGTGTTTTTACTGCGGTCGTTTGAATCTGGTTCGGATGCCACGGTAGTTTTTATCTGCCCCGAGGGAGAGTGCCGTTATGTAGAGGGCAATATAAGGGCAAAGAAAAGGGTAAAGCGGGTTAAAGATTTACTGGATGAAATCGGCCTCGATGGAAGGCGGTTGTCAATCTTCAACATCTCTTCAGGAGATGAAGCTGCTGCTGTCCAAAACATCCAAAAGGCCATATCTGATCTGGCTGACTTGGGCCCCAATCCAGCCGTTTAAAAACACCATAAATCTGACATGCAAGAAATATAAAAACCCTCTTCCTTTTCTTCTTAAACTTCGTGGTAAATTTTTAACAATACTATTTTTTACAAGGAGAACTAATCTATGATAGTTGGCGAACAAAAACCCCTGGCAGAAATCAAGAAAACCGTAGCACCTTACAAGAAGCTCCTAATTTTGGGCTGCGGTACCTGTGTCAAGACCTGTTTCGCCGGTGGAGAAGATGAAGTAGCTACTCTTACATCCGCTTTGCGGTTGACCTTAAAAAAAGATGGTAAAGAGATTGAAATCGAAGAGCTAACCATAGAGCGCCAGTGCGAGGACGAGTTTATCCAGGAAGCGGCGGAAGCTATCGCCCGAAACGATGCAGTATTGTCCCTTGCCTGCGGTGCCGGCGTGCAGGATATCGCCAGGCGCTTTGACAAGGTTCCCGTGCTGCCGGGTGTAAACACTACCTTCATCGGCGTTTTGGAAAAGCAGGGCCTTTTTACAGAGGAATGCGTAGGATGTGGTGACTGCGAGCTTGCCACATTCGGCGGCATCTGTCCCATTGCACGCTGCTCCAAGAGACTTTTAAATGGTCCCTGCGGAGGCTCGAAAGATGGCAAGTGTGAGATCGATCCCGATATTGACTGTGCCTGGCAACTTATCATCGACCGTCTTAAGACTTTGGGACAATTGGATAATTTAAGGAATTATATCCCCCCCAAAGATTGGCGCTCCAGCAATGCAGGCGGTCCAAGAAAATTAGTCAGAGAGGATCACATTATATGAACAAGAAATCACTAAGCCAGTTACAAATAGTTTTATCTAAAGGAGATTTTGCGGTCACTGCCGAATGCGGTCCTCCCAGAGGGTCAGACCCTGGGGTCATCAGCAAAAAAGCCGAGTTATTGAAAGGTTATGTAGATGCGGTGAATGTAACCGATAACCAGACAGCAATCGTGAGAATGTCCAGCATCACAGCATGTACACATCTGTTACAAATGGGTCTGGAACCTGTCATGCAAATGGTCACTCGGGACCGCAACCGCATTGCCCTGCAATCGGATATTATGGGTGCATATTCTTTAGGCATTAAAAACATCTTGTGTCTTTCAGGTGACCACCAAAGCTTCGGCAGCCAACCCGACGCCATGAATGTCTTTGACATTGATTCAATACAACTGATTCATGCCGTTCGAGCCATGCGGGAAGAAGGCAAGGACATGAGCGGGTTCGATTTGAAAGAACCTCCACGTATGTTCATCGGGGCCGCTGCTAATCCTTTTGCCGATCCGTTTGAGTATCGTGTTATCAGGCTTGCCAAAAAGATCGATGCGGGTGTTGATTTTATTCAGACACAGTGCGTTTACAACCTGGACCGATTTAAAGAATGGATAAAGATGGCACGCGAAGAGGGCTTAACCGAAAAGGCCCACATCCTGGCTGGAGTTACCCCTTTGAAATCAGCAGGGATGGCCAAATATATGGCAGAAAAGGTTGCAGGTATGGATGTGCCCGAGTCCGTGATAAAACGTATGGCAAGTGTTCCGAAAGAAAAGTGCCCTGAGGAAGGGATCAAATTGTGCGTTGAGACGATTGCTGAGCTACGAGAGATAAAAGATGTCCATGGCGTCCATATTATGGCTATTGAGTGGGAGGAGAAAGTAGGAGAAGTCGTCAAGGCCGCAGGTCTCCTGCCACGCCCTGAGCCAACATAGTCTGGAGGGTCGCATGCCCAAAAAGTATAATATACCCATAAAAACAACGCTACCGCGTTTTTATCCTATCGGCAAATATGCCACAGTAGAGTTCCGAGAAAACTGTGCCGGTAGTTGCAGGGAATGTGTCAAAAAAAAGTGTGTCTATGACATATTCAAGGATAACTATCATCACATGAGTTCCATGGATGCACCTGAATATCTTTATACCTGTATGGGCTGTTTCCGCTGTGTGCAGGAGTGCACCAAAGGAATATTCTCCCGTGTGATCAATCCAGAGTACCGGACTCTGGGAGACGATTACTGGAACGCAGACATCATACACCGAACCTGGTATCAGGCCCACACCGGTAAAATACCAGTCTCCGGAGCAGGCTATCGAGGACCCTTTGTCGGCGAGGGGTTTGACTCTATGTGGACTGACATGTCCGAGATCGTTCGTCCTACCCGTGATGGCATCCACGGCAGAGAATACATTAACACCTGCATAGAGCTTTCCCGAAGTTTGATGCGGTTAAAATTTAAGAACGATATGACCATCGCCTCGGATCTTCCTCCTATTTTGGAGATTCCCATCCCTCTTATGTTCCAGCAACCAGAATTCGGTCTCTTAAGTAACAATGTCTTACTAGCAGCAGCCATGGCGGCAGATTTGCTGGACACCTTTATGTTTATCAAACCTGAGGACTACACGGAGGCGTTAGCACCCTATGCCGATAGTTTGGTCCCCTGTTTGAGAAAAGATAACTACAAGGATCACCTCGGTCTTATTAAAGAAAGCCGGATGGTGGAACTGTCTTATGAATCAGGAATTGAGAACGAGTTCACCAGATTGCGCGCCCTTAAACCCGATTTAATTATATCCGTTGGCATTCCACTCAATACACAGGCAGCAGATCGTGCAGTTAACCTCACACAGGCTGATGCGGATACGCTCCATTTCTATGCGGATAATCATGGTAATGAGCTCGATTCTGAAAGGCCACGCTTTTTAAAAGAAATGATTAGAGAGATTCATCTTAAGCTTGTTGAAAAGTTGATCAGACAGAAGGTCAAGCTGGTATTCACCGGCGGAATCGCCATGGCGGAACATATGGCCAAATCGATTGTCTGCGGTGCAGATGGGGTAACGGTTGACACCCCACTCTTAATTGCCTTGGAATGCCGAGTGTGTTATCGGTGTGTGGAAGGGTTACCGTGTCCGGTGAAGCTGGAAGACCTCGATCCAGAGTGGGGGAGCCAGCGCATCATCAACCTGATAGCTGCCTGGCGCAACCAGTTGATTGAAGTGATGGGTGCTATGGGTATCCGTGAAGTCAGGAGGCTTAGAGGTGAAGTAGGAAGGGCTATGTTCTTTCAGGATCTAGAGAAAGAAAACTTTGCTCCTATTTTTGGAGAAAGAAAATAGAACACAAAAAAAATTCTAAATCAGAAATTCGAAGCTCGAAACAAATACAAATGACCAAAACATAAAATACAAAACATTATGCATTATGTTTTAGAAGAAATAACGTTTTGAACATTTGATATTTAGATTTCGGATTTGTTTCGAATTTCGACATCGTATTTCGGGTTTGTTTATTAAATTGTTATTCCTTAGATTATGAAACATGTATCCTGCATCAGGTATTAGACATGAATGACAGAAACTTAATAATGAACATAGAGATCAAAACTACCCCTTCACGGTTTCGCAATACCATCGGTAAATATACCATCAGACGGAATTCCAACTGCATTTCCTGTGGTCTATGTGCAGAGCTTTGTCCCTACGGGGTACATCCCAGATACGACAATTTCTCTCAGCCATTGCGTCCCAAAGAACACAAATGCATCGGCTTTATATGTAAGGAAAATGATTTCTTTTGTGTAGATCGCTGTCCGGAACATGCATTGACCTTGCGCTTAAATCCAATTCAGGAAACCCTTGGTGATTATCGTTGGACCTCAGATATGATAATCGGAAATTGGGAAATGGCGGAAACCGGCAACTTTCCTATCGTTGATCTGGAGTATAATCTCGGCAATTCAGGCGGCGGGTTTGATAAGCTTCGTTTCAAACTGCCTCAAACGAAGAATCGCCTGGATCTTAACGACGAAGAAATTGATACCAGCATCGACCTTAACAAACGCAATGACGGCCGTCCGGAAAAAACGCTTTCCATACCGTGCTACGGTGGCGGTATGTCTTACGGCTCTACCGCATTACCTGTCATTGTGGGTAGGGCACGGGCAGCCAAACGTATTAACACCCTGACTTGTACTGGAGAAGGAGGCTATCCTGTTGAGTTGGTCCCCTATGCCGACTACGTTATCACACAGGTTGCTACCGGGCTTTTTGGCGTAACAGAGGAAACAATACTTCACTCTCCTGTAATAGAGTTCAAATACGCCCAGGGTGCCAAGCCTGGTCTGGGAGGTCACCTGTTGGGAGATAAAGTGACTCCTGAGGTTGCAGCCATGAGGGAGACAGTCGTGGGTAGTGCCCTGTTTTCACCATTCCCATTCCACAGCGTCTACTCGGTTGAGGATCACAAAAAACATGTTGACTGGATTAAAGAAATCAATCCTCATGCGCTGGTTTCAGTCAAGGTTTCCACTCCCACAGACGTAGATATGGTAGCAGTTGGCAGCTACTATGCAGGTGCACATATCATCCACATAGATGGAAGCTATGGCGGCACAGGAGCTGCGCCAGATATAGCTAAGAAAAACATAGCTATGCCCATTGAATATGCCATCCCTAAGGTGCATAGATTTTTACAGGAAGAAGGCGTTAGGGATGAGATTTGTCTCATTGCCAGTGGCGGCATTCGAAACGCAATGGATGTAGCGAAGTCAATAGCCCTCGGTGCTGACGGTGTGGTCATTGGCACTGCCGAACTGGTTGCCCTGGAATGCGTCCGATGCGGCAACTGTGAAAGCGGACGCGGGTGCGCACGCGGGATTGCATCAACTGATGCAGAGCTGGGGTATATGATTACTGAGGAATGGACCGAACAGCGAATAGTCAACATGTATATGGCATGGCGCAAACAATGGTGCGAGCTTTTGAGACAATTCGGTATGAAAACTCTCAGAGAACTGGTAGGTCGCACTGATCTTATGGTCCACCTCGATTATCTTGATGAGAGTGAAAGAGCTCAATATCAAGCTGCTCCCCGAAATGCAGTTATAATTTAAATCAAGGAAGTATTCACCACGGAGATCAGCCCCAGATAAATAGCTTCGCTATGAAGAAATAAGCATTGCCCCAGTGGAACAATTTACTCCTTACACAACCAAGCATTACACATGGTAAACATTTAACGGGGCAGGCCGAGGACGCCGTGAAAAATATAAATAAAGGAAACATAACCGTTAATGAAACAAAATCACGACATGACCATAGATAAAATTCTTGACTCCAGGGCGAAGTTGCCACACGAAAACATCCCCATAAAAAAATCTGCGGAAGAAGGGGGTTGTGGTGTTACCGGTTTTATCTCATCAATTCCCATAAGCGGTCGCCACATTTTTGAGCCTTCGGTTCAAATGCACAACAGGGGAAACGGCAAGGGCGGCGGCATTGCAGCAGTTGGTCTATCCGCAGATGACCTGGGTGTAACTCAGGAAGTCTTAGACACTCACTATATGCTACAGATAGCTCTGCTCGATCCGGAATCCCGCCCAGGGGTGGAGACATCTAACATAACCCCTTTTTTAGAAGTCCACAAGGCTGAACGCATCCCCACCTACGACGATTACCGGGATGTAGAAGGTTTGGAGACCAAACCTCCGGATGTATGGCGCTATTTTGTCCGTGTCAAAAAGGATGTGCTGGGACGATTTGTCGAGGAAAACAGGCTTCAGGACATGGACATCCAAAGAGCCGAAGATGAATTCATCTATCAAAATTCCTTCCGCATTAACCAGAAGTTTTACGCCTCTCTGGGAGAAAAGCAGGCTTTTGTCCTGTCTCACGGCAGAAACATTATGATCTTAAAAATAGTAGGTTATGCTGAACAAGTTGCTAAGTATTATCTTCTGGATGATTTCAAGGCTCACGGCTGGATTGCCCATCAGCGCTATCCCACCAAGGGACGAGTATGGCATCCAGGTGGCGCGCATCCTTTCAGTGGAATGGATGAAGCCTTGGTACATAACGGTGACTTCGCTAATTACCACTCGGTCAGTGAATACTTAAAACAGCAAAATATATTTCCTCAATTCTTAACGGACACCGAGGTATCTATCTTGCTGTTTGATTTATGGAATCGTACGTACGAATATCCGATGGAATATATTATTGAAGCAATGGCACCTACTACCGAACATGATTTTGATCTGTTGCCGCTTGAAAAACAGCATATTTACAGATACATTCAGTCAGTACACACTCAGAGTTCTCCTGACGGTCCATGGTTTTTCATCATTGCCCGTAATAATCCTTATGAAAACTACTTTCAGTTAATTGGCATTACCGATACGGCTATGTTACGCCCGCAGGTTTTTGCCCTGCAGGAAGGAGACGTTCAAATAGGCCTCATCTGCTCAGAGAAGCAGGCTATTGACGCTACCCTGCAAAACCTGGCCTCAGAGGACAGCCGCTTTTGCCCCATTGCGGATAAGTACTGGAATGCCCGTGGCGGCAGCTCCACTGATGGTGGTTCCTTTATATTCACGGTCAAAGATGCAGGCAAGGGAGATGGGACCAAGACACTCATATGCACCAACAAGTTTGGTGAAGTGGTTACAACACCCTCCGACCAGTTACACGACAAAATGACATCCGGGGTATCGATTTCTGCAGCAACATCCAAGAGTTCTCAGACAATACAGAAGGGTTTCAGATCAACCAACATCTCAGACGTTAAGAATTACTACCTGAAAAATATCTCCGTCTGGGATTATAACTCGCTCAAGTATTTTTGCCAGACCCTTTTTGAAGAAGCCAGCGAAAGCGATGAAATGAAGGACCGTGCGATTGATGTATTGACTTACCTCAACGATCGCCACTTCGGAACTGGAAACAAGAAACGTAGTTCCGTTCTACATATCATAAGAGACACCCTGACAAGAATTTTTGCCTCTTCCCCCAAACTTAATGAAAACGCATCAAGCACGTATCGCTTTATTGACTGGTCAACACGTAACACATTGCGGACTCCTAAAGAAAACGAGAAGGTACTGGTGCTGAACGCCAGAGATTTTCCACCTGAAGGAGATGAGTGTGATGCAAGGCTTATCTGCGCGGCATATGAGATGGGGTGGAAACGATTTATATCATATGGCTATAAGGGACAACGATTTTCCGGTTGCGGCTTAGGGAAAGAATCCAACGGTGTCAGGATTGATGTCTATGACAACTCTGGAGACTATCTCGCATCCGG
>WTBG01000027.1 GCA_013139225.1 Deltaproteobacteria bacterium | reverse complement strand
GTACCATAACTATCGTCTTCCAAGAAGTGGGTAAAAGCACAAAACTAATGGGAAGATTAAACACCGATGATTACATCTCTGATGTCGTCGGTCCTCTGGGGAAACACACAGAGATTGAGAAATTTGGAAAAGTCATTTGTATTGGTGGTGGGGTTGGAACTGCTGTCATTTACCCTGTCACCCGGGCACTTTATCAGGCTGGGAACGAGGTCATCGGTATTGTGGGCGCACGAAACGAAGGCCTCCTGACCTTCACGGAAGAGATGGAAGCAGTAACTAACAAATTAATTATCACCACTGATGATGGAAGCAAAGGTCGCCATGGTCTGGTTACAGACCCCTTAAAAGAGATGCTTGAAAGTGGCGAGCGTATTGACCGCGTAATAGCCATCGGTCCTGCTATCATGATGAAATTTGTATGCAAGACCACAGAACCCCACAAAGTTAAAACCATTGTCAGCTTAAATCCCATTATGCTTGATGGCACCGGTATGTGTGGTGTGTGCAGGGTAAGTGTTGGAGGTGAAATCAAGTTCGGCTGTGTAGATGGCCCCGAATTTGATGGTCATCAGGTCGATTTTGATTCACTTATAAATCGCCTCAGCCAGTATGTAGCAGAAGAGAAGATTTCTTTAGCAACCATAGAAGGATAAAACCCTAGTGCACAGAGAAATTCTCCGTGTTCTCTGTGGTTAAAAAGGAGAATATTATGTCAGACGAAGGTAAGAAAGAAAAAAAGAAGATTATACCTAACCGTGTTCCTATGGCTGAGCAGTCAGCAGAAGAGAGGATAAAAAACTTCAAGGAAGTTCCTCTGGGATACACTGAAGACGAAGCAGAAGAAGAGGCAAAGCGATGTCTTCAGTGTAAGAAACCTTCCTGTATGGCCGGTTGCCCGGTAGAAATAGACATCCCGGTATTTATCGAACTGGTAGCAGAGAGGAAATTCTCAGAGGCAGCGAAAAAGATAAAAGAGACCAACAGCCTGCCCGCTGTCTGCGGCAGGGTCTGCCCCCAGGAAATTCAGTGTGAAGCCAAATGTGTCATAGGAAAGAAAGGGGAACCCATCGCCATCGGAAGGCTTGAGAGATTTGTTGCAGATTGGGAAAGGGATCAGGGCAAGGTAGAGGCACCTCCCAAGCCGAAGCCTAAGAGCAAAAAGGTGGCGGTAATCGGCTCTGGACCTGCAGGACTCACTGTAGCCTCTGACCTGGTCAAACTGGGATACGGCGTAACTCTCTTCGAGGCCCTGCACAAAACTGGTGGTGTTCTGGTCTACGGGATACCTGAATTCAGGCTGCCCAAGGCGATCGTACAGGCCGAGGTCGATTTTGTAGAAAGCCTGGGGGTAGAGATCAAAACCAATGCCTTGATTGGCAAATTATATACCATCCAGGAACTAATGGATTCTGGATATGATGCTGTCTTTGTCGGAATCGGGGCTGGAGGACCCATGTTTATGAATATTCCCGGAGAGGAGCTAAACGGGGTCTACTCCGCTAACGAGTTTCTCACCCGCTCAAATCTGATGAAGGCCTATCTCTTCCCAGAATATGACACCCCTGTCAAGAAAAGCAAAAAAGTAGCAGTGGTGGGGGCAGGAAATGTTGCTATGGACTCAGTTAGAACAGCCATCCGCCTGGGAGCTGATGATGTTTATCTTGTCTACCGCCGCTCCGAGAAGGAAATGCCGGCTCGAGATGAGGAGATTGAGAGGGCTAAAGAAGAGATGGCAATCTTTAAATTATTAACCAATCCTGTACGCATCATTGCTGATGATAAGGGCTGGGTCAAGGCAATGGAATGTATCAAGATGGAACTGGGGGAGCCCGATGCATCCGGCCGCAGACGACCCATTCCTATTGAGGGTTCTGAATTTACTCTCGAGGTTGATGCAGTAATTATGGCATTAGGCACAAACGCCAATCCTCTCCTTCCTCAGGCAACCCCGGGCTTGGAACTGAATAAATGGGGATACGTTACAGCAGATGATGAAACAGCCAAAACCAGTCTTGATGGAGTATATGCGGGAGGAGATATTGTTACAGGTTCTGCTACGGTCATTTTGGCTATGGGTGCCGGTCGAAAGGCCGCTAAGGCTATCGACAAGTATTTGAGTAACTCCACCTGATCTTATTATTCCAGATGTTGCGCCAATTACAAAAAGGGGTAATGGATTTTCTGTTTACCCCTTTCCTTACTTAAACTTTTCCCTAAGAGCTTCCTTGATCTTCGCACCAAGTTTACTTGCTTCATCTACTACATTCTTAAGTTCCCTGACATCTTGCATCCCCACAACTGCCCCGAGCTTTCCAACAAGCTTCATTTCACCGTAACTGACAAACCGCTCCATCGTTTCAAGGGGGCGTTCGAACCCGTGGCCCGCCACTGTTGACACAATGGCGGCAGGTTTGCCTGCCAATGGTTTCCTGCCGTGCATAGGTGTTTTAGATTCCTTCCCGATCCCCATGTACCCAAGGGCAATGCTCCTATCCATCATGCTCTTTACAAGCCCGGATACATCTCCGTAATAACCGGGAGAGCCAATGACGATCGCTTCACAGTCTATTATCTTCTTGTAGAGATCCGTCATCCCATCCTTCTGCCAGCAGTTCCCCTCTGAAGCGCACCTCATGCACCCCGTGCAGTAGCCGACGTTCAGATCTATGAGCCATACAAGCTCTGTTTCAGATTCGGTCCCTTTCAAGACCTCTTCAACGATAGCACCCGTGTTTCCCTCTTTCCTTCCACTCCCGCAGATTCCAAGTATCATTTCTTTTTCCTTTCCTTATAATATTTTCTCAAACCCTCCCTTTCAGCCTGCAGAGGGTAAGAAAGATGTGCGACACTAAAGCAACCCCTCTTTTCGTAAACGCCTAACAACTTCAAGTGCCGCTTTGCTGCGGTCCATGGTGTAGATATGAATCCCCGGCACACCATTTTTAATCAATTCCGAGCACTGCCGGGTTGCCAGGTCAATGCCAAAATTTTCAAGTGCTTCCTTATCGTCCGGGGGTAACTTTGCAAGGCCGTCTTTTATTTCCTGTGCAATTGTAGCCCCACAAAGTTTGGCCAGCATATTCATCATCTTAACGCTGTAGATCGGCATGACACCCGGCAATATGGGGACATCAATGCCGTTTGACCTGCATTGAGCGACAAAATCAAAGTAGTATTGATCGTCGTAGCAATAGTTTGCAATGACATATCTGGCACCATTTTCCACTTTAAGCCTGAGATATTCAATGTCCTTTTGCCTGTTTTCTGCTTCAATATGGCCTTCAGGATAGCCAGCTGCCCCCATGCAGAATTTGTAGCGATTGCCGATAAAAGAAATCAGGTCCGAGGCATTGGCCATACTGTCTGGATGAGGTGTAAACCCTTCTTCTTCAGGTGGATCACCCCGAACGACCAGGATTGTTTCGATCCCAAGATCTTTATAACTATCCAACACGGATGTAATATCGTCAGGCCCCAGTCCGTATCCTGCAAAGTATGCTATTACCTCAAGGCCTTTTTCATTCATCAACTTATCCAAAAGCTGTCTTGAGCCCTCCCGTGTTGAACCTCCGGCGCCAAGTGTTACTGATACAAAATTCGGCTGAAGCCCCGCCAGATCACCAATAACCTGTTCCAGTTTTTCAGCACCCTTCTCGCTACGGGCTGGGAACAACTCAAATGAAATCGTTGGAGTCTTGTTATTATTCCATAAATCCAATACCTGCATGACTGCTCCTTTAAGAATTCCACTTTGGATGATTTGAATACTTGTGTGTCAATAAAACTTTGCTTGCAAGATGTTCGGGCACGTTGTTGAAGAAAAAAAGGGCGGGAGGAGCATTTTGCTTATCGGTTCTAGACTAGCCCCAGAACTGGATGGGATGATCCTCGACCATCAAGAATCACTAAACGATGCTGTTTAAGTTTTATTTGTTCTAACTTTGTCTATAGAAAGCGACGATAGCCATTTGAGCCCCTCCTCTTGGTTATCGCTCTTCTCTTTATAATCCTAGTATGAATTCTATTAAAACTGCCAACTTCTCTTTATCCGATTCTAAAACCACCTCAACACCGCCAACAAAATCCTTTTCCCCTTGTTTAACCCACCTTAAAATTCCTTTAACATTAATAGGCTCTGTTGCTTTGGGAGCAAATATCTTTAAGTTAAGGTCCGTGCTTATACCAATCTTGTCATGTGTGTAAAATTCCAAGCCCGCCCCGTTACCACTGACATTAATAACGGTGCATTCCTTCCCATTTCCTTTGCTCTCTCCTAAAAAGTATTGGGCCTTTAGGTTTGTGGTAAATCGTTTGGACTTTCTTTTTCCCTCTACTTCATCCTCCCTATTACTTTTTATATTCATATTGCCCCCCCCAGTAGTAGAAGCATCTTTCAAA
Source organism: Deltaproteobacteria bacterium (assembly GCA_013139225.1). Taxonomy (GTDB): domain Bacteria; phylum Desulfobacterota; class WTBG01; order WTBG01; family WTBG01; genus WTBG01. Next base: position 2,579 of record WTBG01000027.1, on the reverse strand, counting down.
GGAATTTCAGTTCAGACTTTTCTTGTTAGCATCAAACTTTTTGGCTTTAAAAAAATAACCTTGCGGCCCAGCAACTATTAGGACTTTAGTGAATCGTTGCTACAAAAGTGCTTACGATTTCAGGATCAAGTTGATTCCCCGACGACCTTCTCAATTCGTCAAAGGCCTGCTCCTTGGAAAGAACATCTTTGTATGGGATGCCTGCAGTTAAAACATCATAAGTCTCTGCCGCTGAAATTATCCGCGAAGCCAAAGGGATATCATATCCGGCCAGTCCATCAGGATACCCCCTGCCGTCAAACCTCTCGTGGTGATGACGGATGGCAGCGATGATTGGCTTTAAAAATTCAACTTCATCTATGATTCCTTCCCCAATCTCTGGATGTTTTTGTACCATGAAGAGTTCCTGTTCTGTCAATTTCCCTGGCTTCCCTAAAATGTATTCACTTATACCAATTTTACCCACATCATGTAAAAGCGCTGCCAGCTCCAGGTTTCTCCTTTCAATAGTGGAGAATCCCAATCTTTGACCCACCGCGTTACAGTACTCTGCAACTCTCAAGGAATGACCTGATGTAATTGCATCTCTTGCGTCAAGTGCTTTTAAGAGGGCCTTTATAGTATCAACATAAGAGTTCAGGAGATCCTTATAAAGTTGATACATTTCTTCCCTGTTGAGGGTTCCTTCTTCTCCGGGCAGGTCTTCTATAAACCCTATTTCTTTAAGGTCTGATCTACGGATGCGATGGTGGCCACCCGGTGTTTTAAGTGCATTTAATTTACCAGAGTAAATGTAGTTTTTAATCGTCTGTGTTGTTACCTTAAGTAGTTCTGCTGCTTCTCTTGTCCTTAGTATCTCCTTCCGAGTAGTATGATCTGTTTTCATTTCCCCCTCCTTTTTTCGATTAAAGATAAATAGAAATTTTTCCCTTCTTAAACCCAGAATTCTATATTCAAAGAAGTGGAATTATGTCTGATGGTAATCTTATCAGTTTTCATGATCATATAAAGATCTTAATGAAAGAGCTGACATTTATAATCTCTCTACCTTTAGCAGAAAAGATATTCTTTATCTAAACATAAATCGAGACACAATGCAACTTCAAAATTTCTGATTTTTTACTTCAAAAAGTCTTAGATAAAACACAAACGATTTCTTCCTTTTATCCTTTACCCCGTTAGAAATAAATGATAAGCATTATGAACTATCTGTAATCCTAAAGCAATAAAGATTAGAAGTAGTATATCAGTTCTATTGGAATTTTACGATGATTTACAGAAACGATGCAGAGAACATTGTTTTAATAAGGTACTTTCTGGAAATTGTTGGGCTCCTTTTAAATTCTTGGGAATCTTCAAAGCGTTTCCTATTTCTAACAGGGTTTACCCATAGGCTGTTTTGTGGTATATGAAGTAGTAGATGAAAGACTTACCAAAGAGATGGCTAGAAAGAGAACAGTGGAATGATTGAGGAATTAAACAAAGAAACGCTTATAAGGCTTTACATCAAAGAAAAAAGACCGCTTCGTGATATTGCAAAGATGTTTGGTCGCTCATACACTCTTGTCCGGCATAAATGCATACAATATAGAATAAAATTACGGCCAAAGAATTATAAGATAATTAACTTCAAGAAGTCCGTCCTTCTGAGGTTATATGTTCAAGAAGGCAAACCACCAAGAGAAATTTCACAAATGTTTTCATGTACTCCTGCCACAGTCCGTAATAGATTCAGGCAATATGGTATACCGTTAAAAGATAACAAGGTTAAGGGATTAAATAAAGCACAACTTCAGAAATTGTATGTTAACGAAGGCAAGTCAATACATGAGATTGCCAAGATCATAGGTTGTTCACATGAAACAGTAAGAAAAAGATGTATGCAGCATGGAATCAAGTTAAGACCGATAGGGAGTAGAATCACGGGAGTAGATAAGTCGGCCATCCAGAGACTATATGTTAAGGAGGGAAAATCGTTATCTAAAATTGCTGAAATGTTTTCCTGTTCACCTCCTACAGTACGAAGCAGGTGCAGAGAATATGGAATAAAAACAAAAGTAGGAAGACCCAAGAGAATTAAGGAGTAGATAAGAGATACAATAACCCTTGTGCTGAAAAGGCATGAGGAATAATTAAGAAACAGGCCAAAAAAAGAGAAGGGTGAGCAGATATAAAAAGGTTGTTTCTAATAATGACTACTTGACAGAAACATTAAAAAGTATTAAAAAAACCCTAGTCGGGGCGTAGCGCAGCCTGGTTTAGCGCACCTGCCTTGGGAGCAGAAATTAAAGGGGTTTGGAAGGTCTCAATAATGTTGAGAAATCTTTCTAAACCCCTTATTTTATAGGCTTCTCTGGCTTTTATCCTTTGCCATCCTTTTTGATATTCTTTGACCTGTTTGGACACCACCTGGACACCTATATGGACACCAAGAAAGGGGCTACCCATCCCCCCAGACACCTTCAGATAAATATGTACCCTGGGTTCATGTACACACCATGAATTTCAAGTCGTCAAAATGAAATGTCAAATGCCCAAAGCCCCTTGGAAATGAGACATATACATACATATAATATCCA
>WTBG01000237.1 GCA_013139225.1 Deltaproteobacteria bacterium | reverse complement strand
GGTAATGCGCCTAAAGGAGCAGTTAAGGAAAAGAAGAATGATTTGGATGCTGCCTTTAATTTAGGAAGAATTCTTGCAGCTTGAAGCAATAACAGATTTAGGTGGAGGGGAAGCAAAGGTATGGCTGAAATGCATGATCTTATTGTTGTTGGTGCAGGTCCGGCAGGGCTCATGGCTTCGATAGTTGCTGCGGAAGGAGGATTGAGCGTCCTCCTGGTTGAGCGGAAAAGGGATGTGAGTAAAGTCACCCGATCTTGTTGTTCAATGTGGATAAATGAACCCATGACCCATGGTGAATGTATCTCAGTAGAAGAGAACAGAGTAGTATTTCGTCTTAATGATTTTTCCATCGCCTACACTGGTGAGAGAATTTATCTCAAGCAATATATCCGGTTATCCCCTGGTGGGAAGAGAGTTGTTTTTGAAAATGAATATGACCCGGTCTCAATTGCGTTTGACAAGACAGATCTTTTAAAAACACTTCTTAAGGAAGTAGAGTCCCTGGGGGTGAATGTAAATTCGGATACGCTTTGTATTGATGTGAAAAACGAAGACCAGGAAGTTTCTGTTAAACTCAGAGATGCTGACGGAGAGAGGATCGAACATGGTAAATACTTGATCATTGCAGATGGTGTGAATTCTCCTATGGGTGCAAAACTTGGTTTTGATAAAGACAGAACATTATTTGGAAAATTCCAGGTTCTCTCATACTTTTTTGAAAACGTAGAATGTCCTTATCCGCCTTCCTTTATGAATTTCGTAGGGACGGGACATCTTCAAGGTGCTATGGGTAATGTCTACATGCTTCCTAAACCGGGATTCGGAGAAAGCAGCAACAATGTTTTTGAGGTTTCTATAGGCAGTCCGGTTGGAGATGAAATTACCCTTTTAGCTAAGATGCGGTACTTCACTGAGGAAGGATATTTCTCCAGTTGGTTTAGACATGCCAAACTTGTGTATAAAAACAGTGCTGTAATGGATTTCCGTATGCCTCTTACCACTCCAGTTAAAGGGCGCACAATTGTAGTTGGGGATGCTGCTGCTTTCATTGAAACCTACGTGCAGGGTGCTTTGCAGTATGGTAGAAGTGCAGCAAAGGCGGTCATTGGAAAGATTAGAGAAGGAAAAGATTTCTCAGACTACATTCATCATTGGAAGGATACCTATGGTTATAATCAACCAGGTGAAATTGAGAAGGCAACACAAATCTATGGTATTAATAAATTGAGTGATGGTGAGCTAGACTACATTTTTAGTTTTACTGACGGTGAAAAACACAAGGGTTACGTTAATGAGTTTAATGATTTTGAGAGGATGATGAAAGCTATTTTCGCTCACCTAGATACGATTAACAAAGAAAAGCCAGATCTTGCCAAAAAGATCGACAATTGTTTTAAGGAAACAAAGGTAAAGGAAAGCCTTCAGCTTGAAGGAACAAGAGATAGAGATAATCTTCATGATAATCTAAGTTAATGAAGTACGTCCTTAGCTATTCACCTATCTTCCCCTTTCTGTTATTTTTTCATTGGATGTTCGATGTTGAGCGTTCAATGTTGGATGTTCATTTGTTCGTTGTTCTATATTTTGTCTTTTTTCTCCCATCTTCTGACTCCTGATTCCTAGCTTCATCTGTGGCATAGCCACGTCATGTATCAGTAACAACAATTCTTTGCATTACAGTTTTATTTTTATTGGTAAAACTACTCATTTGTATGGTATAAATACCCAATTATAGTATCCTGGATGATATACCATCATCAAAGGTGTGAATTGGAAAAAACTTAACCTTCTGTTTTACGGAGGATCCCCATGAAAAACATTGAAGAGATGAAGAACATCCTTAAAGAACATAAGAAAATCATAGAAAAGCAATTCAAAGTTAAAGAACTTGGCATCTTTGGTTCTTATGTAAGAGGTGAGCATGTGGATAAAAGCGACATAGACCTTCTCGTTGAATTTTATGAACCCGTAGGCTTCTTCGCTTTTCTCGACCTTGAAGAATATCTTGAAGGATTATTGGGAATAAAGGTTGATCTTGTATCAAAGAAGGCTTTAAAACCAAGAATAGGCAAATATATACTTGAGGAGCTGGTATTGGTATGAAAAGACAAGACTTCAGAGATTATCTTCAGGACATCCTTGATTCTATTAACGATACTGACGAGTTTGTTCAAGGGATGGCATTCGAAGATTTTATTAAAGATAAGAAGTCCGTCAATGCAGTGATAAGAAGCATTGAGGTTATAGGCGAAGCTGCTAAAAATATCCCTCAGTCTCTTAGAAATAAACATCCTGACGTTCCCTGGAAGAAAATGGCTGGGATGAGGAATAAACTCATCCATGAATACTTCGGAGTAGATTTAGAAATCATATGGGAGGTAACAAAAAGAGATCTGCCGTCTGTTAAGCCCTTAATTATAGGAGTTATAGAAGAAACTGATATGTTAAGTGAAGATTGAATAAACTCCAACCAGGGTGCAAACTGACCACTAATGCCCCCTGATTCCTTTCTTATGCTCCTATCCTATCTTCCCCTTTCTGTTGTTTTTTCATTGGATGTTCGATGTTGAGCGTTCAATGTTCATTTAACTTTCATAGAAAGGCTGATTCTCTTCCTGGGAATATCAACATTTAATACGCTAACATCCACTTTTTGATGAAGCTTCACTACGTTAGTTGGATCCTTAACAAATTTATCTGCCAGCTCACTTTTGTGTACAAGCCCATCCTGATGCACTCCGATATCTACAAATGCACCAAAGTTGGTTATATTGGTCACAATACCGGGCAGTTTCATGCCGACTTTTAAATCCTCCATAGTGTTTATCCCTTCTTCAAAGCTGAAAACCTCAAATTTATCTCTGGGATCACGGCCTGGCTTTGAAAGCTCTGAGATAATGTCATTCAATGTGGGCAGCCCAACTTTATCTGTTGTGTACTTTTTTAAATCTATCTTTTCCCGCAGCTCTTCATTCTGCATCAAATCTTTAACCGAACACTTAAGGTCTTTTGCCATAGCCTCTACAACATGATAGCTCTCTGGGTGGACAGCACTTGCATCAAGAGGATTTTCTCCATCTCTGATACGAAGGAAACCTGTTGCCTGTTCAAAGGCTTTTGGCCCCAGACCAGGAACCTTCTTAAGCCTTGCTCTGGATTTGAAAGGCCCATTATCATCTCTGTAATCTACAATATTTTGAGCGAGTTTTGAGCCTAGTCCTGAAACATAGGAAAAGAGCTGTTTACTGGCAGTATTGAGTTCAACTCCGACCATGTTTACACAACTCATCACCACATCATCAAGCTTTGCCTTTAATGATTTTTGATCTACATCGTGTTGATACTGCCCTACACCTATGGACTTAGGGTCAATCTTAACCAGCTCTGCAAGGGGATCCATAAGCCTTCTTCCGATTGACACTGTCCCTCTTACTGTCAAATCATAATCAGGGAATTCCTTTTTAGCCACCTCTGAGGCAGAGTATACTGAGGCTCCGCTTTCGTTCACCATTATCACCACATTATCTCCTGAAAGCTTTAAAGACCTTATAAAGCCTTCTGTTTCCCTGCCTGCGGTACCATTTCCCACTGCTATTACTTCTACTTGAAATTGTTCATATAGATTACGGATTATCCTGGCTGCTTTATCTTTCTGGTTTTGAGGTTCATGGGGGTATATGGTGTC
>WTBG01000345.1 GCA_013139225.1 Deltaproteobacteria bacterium | reverse complement strand
CACTGATGAGTTCTATATCGCCAAAGATCTTCTGGATGGCCGGGCTTGTCCCAATGATGTGTTTATAGATTTCACTTTTAGTTACCTCCTTTTGAAGCTTCTGGTAATCTTTTCCCAAATCCTTATGAGCCTTTTGCAATTCCTGATAGAGCCTTTCATTTTCTCTCCCCGTTTCATAGTGTTCCAAAGCTCGTTTCACAACCAGTTGCAACTCCTCCAGTTTAAAAGGTTTGGTAATGTATTTATAGACTTTGCCCTGATTAATTGCCCTGATCAAATTTTCTGTATCAGTATAGCCGGTTAAGAGAATCTTGATCATATGAGGGTTATATGCCAACGTTTTTTCTAATAACTCCACACCGGTCATACCAGGCATCCTCTGGTCTGCTATCGTCAGATCAATTTCATTTTTCGAGAGGATATCCAGGGCTTCTTGAGCTCTCTGAGCTTTCAGAATAGTGTAGTCTTGGGATAATGTTAATTCCAAAACTTTTAGGATTTCCACATCATCATCGACTATTAAAATTTTATAGCCTTTCATCATTCTTATCTCTATCTGAAACCACAATAAGGAATCGAACTTGCAAGTATGATTGAGATGTCCCGCAACTTTTGTACTCTTAGTAAGTATCGGAAGTCATTTGAAAAACTTTATAAAAATGACTTCTCAGGTCACACCTGTCCGAGTAAAATCAAGTAACCTTGTGGTAGCCGCAGCATTTAGGTTGCGAAACATATATAAATTATTCCCTTTTTTAAACGCAAGCTAAAGCTTGCGGCTACCATTTTCTATTGTGACAAAGCCTCTAAGCCTGGGGTCTCTAATGCAAACATTAACTGGTTCAATATAACCATACATGAATGTGAGTGGTTGAACCTAACCAACTTATTCATCAATCAGTTTTTATTTAAATATTGACTCGTTTTAACCTGTACAAAGCAAACTTATGTTTTAGAAGACCTTTTTGGGAAGCATCGGGCGTTCAAATCATCAATTTTTCTTGTGGCACATATTTTGCTAAATCTGATATCAACATAGAGAGGAAGAGCGGTAGATAAAATTATAAACCATGGTTTTTAAATATCCCTTGCTTCACTCATGTCTCTCTTCAGAATTCTGCAAATGAAAAAGAGATTATAGTATAGTAAAAGCTTTAACCTTTTAAGCAGCTTTGTCTCAACTTAAAATCACAAGAAAAGGAGCATGTTATGAAAAAGTTAATTCTATCAGTGTTTATGGTAGTTGTGTTTTCCACCCCATGTATAGCTCAAGTAGGGATTGGTGACATCTTCCCGATCGACAATAATATCTACTCCATCGAAAATACATTATGGCAAAGATCCGACGATAGTGATTATCAGATTGGGTTTGCTGGAGGGAAAATATATTGCGGTAGCAACGAAGCTATTGGAATTTATTTTGACCTCCAATTCTTAAGCATCTTTGCGCTACAGTGCGAGGGTATAGTAAGTGGCTTTCTCTTACCACTTCTAGCAATGGGTCAAGCATATCCAATCTACATAGGATTAGAAGGATTAACATGGGGAGAACCCTGGTATTTGGTTAAGGTAGAGAGTAATTGGTTGCCACCTGGCGATTAATGGACAGTGATCACATAAAAGTCTCACTTTTATTTCGACACATCCTCGTATGAGTCAAAGAGGAACGATAGCCAGCAAATTCACCTCCTTTCTTGGTTATTCTTTTCCTCCACATTCAGAAGTAGAGAAGGGCGGATAGCAATTTTAGCCCCTCCTTTCACAGTTTTCGCCCTTCTCTACAGTTAGACCATTCATAATCGCACAGGGTTATTCATTCGCAAAGGAAACGGCGATATATTTTGTTCTGAAACATATATAGTTATGAATTTCATCAGTCTACAAACTATCTTTAAGGAGCTGTACCATGCTAAACTCAAGTTCATTAAAAAAAGCAGAGCTGAGAAACTACAACATACTACTGGTTGATGACGACCCTCATATGCTCGATGTGACTCATGAGATTCTTGCAGATGAAGGCTATCACATCACAACAGCAACAAGTGGAGAGGCTGCGATTGAAATACTTCAGACCAAAGACTTTGACCTGGTTATTACTGATCTCAATATGGGCCAGATAAATGGTATCTCAGTCCTGCAAAAAGCAAAAGAGTTAAAACCAGAGATAATGGTCATCATTACAACCGCTTGCTCTGACGTAGCCTACATCATTAAAGCCTTGCAACTTAATGCTAATGATTACATCTTGAAACCGTTTAAGCTGGATGATCTGCTGTATCGAGTATCACTTTGCTTAGAAAAACCATTTTCACTCGGCTTTCATCATACTAGACACATAAAAATTGCATAGGTCGCTCCTGCCAGTAGAGGAAATACAGTAAAGGACTACACCCAATGCTGATTTTTGTTTGAGATCCCCTTCAGACACAAAGTCAAACGGAGGAGGTTGTCATGAATAACAACATTTTTTGTTTAGAATATGAAGAAGTAGCAGAATGTGATCTGAATCTTCCTGCTGGGGAGATCAGTGAAAAAGAACATCCTAAATTGAGGCTGGTAGAGAAAACCAGTCAATCTGAACCACAATTGCCTCCATTCTCTATCCAACCTGAGGAAGGAGAAAGTGCATTATCTAAATTTTTTCCCGAACAAGAAACCGAACTCTATTCTGATCCACAGGATGGAGCACGCTCTCCACTAGCCATCTATTTTAAATCAATAAATAGGTTCTCCCTCTTAAGCGAAGAAGAGGAGAAAAATCTAGCTAAGCACATAAAAGAATGTGAAGAAGAATGCAAGAATCTGGTTATAAAATGGAAACAGCTCTCTATGAAGGAGCTTCCTAAACTGGTTCCTTCCGAAAAAACAAAAGTGATTAGGAGAAAGATTCAGCTTTTAAACGGTGCTTTTCAGCACTTCGATGATATCATCAGGTTAGAGAGAGAAAGGAAAAAGGTCGACCGTTTGCAAAAAAGGCTGAGCAACCATCCTAAAACGGAACAGGAGCTCAAAGGGAAAATCTACAAAATTGAGTCAGAGATATCCAAACGCATAACCAAAGTAAGTCTTTGTCGCATGAATGCCAATGATATTTTGAAAGACCTGGAGAAACTACCTGCTGGCAAAAGACATATTAAAAAGCAAAGCACTATTATAAAGGAACTCCGTGAGACACTGAGAGGAATTGCTCACATTTCAAAGGAAATAAAAACATTAAAGAATAAACTGGTTCAAGCCAACTTGCGGCTGGTAATCAGTATAGCCAAAAAATATATCAAGCCTGGTCTAGCCTTGCCTGACCTCATACAGGAAGGCAACCTGGGTTTAATAAGAGCAATCGATACCTATGATTACAGGAGAGGTCATAGATTTATTACCTATGCAACCTGGTGGATACGGCAAGCCATAATAAGAGCACTTGACTGTCAATCAAGGACAATCAGAACACCAGTCTACGTAAGTGAAAAATTGAATCAGATTTTAAAAGCGTCAAAAAGATTGCAGCAGAAATCAAAAAGGGAACCTACTATAACAGAAATAGCCCAAGAGGCAGATGCTTCTCTAGAATCCGTTGAGAAGGTGATGCAAAGTTTTAAAGATGCTATACCACTAGATACCTTTATTGAAGAAGAAGGTGAAAGTCCAATCAACAGCTTTTCGGATCATGGAACTAATTCTATTTTGGAAAAAGCTGTTTTATCTAATTTGTCTCAGGTGATGGATGGTACGTTATCTGATTTAAACCAACGAGAAAAAGAGATCATAAAACTCCGCTTTGGCATAGGAAAAAACCATGATCACACTTTAGAAGAAATTGGATGGCAACTTGATTTGACTAGAGAAAGGATCAGGCAAATTTTGGATGGTGCAATAAATAAATTGAGAACCCCTGAACACATGATGGAGCTAAGGGATTTTATATAATTTTAT
>WTBG01000152.1 GCA_013139225.1 Deltaproteobacteria bacterium | reverse complement strand
TGAAAAAGATAATGCTAATTATCTCAAGAGAGATCGAAAGGGCTAGAACAGTTGCCCGCATCCATTCAGGTGATCCTGCAATCTATGGGGCTATTCGGGAACAGATTGCGCTACTGGAAAAGAAGGGTATTCCCTATGAAATTATTCCGGGTGTGAGTTCAGTTTTTGCTGCCGCTGCAGCTCTAAAAAAAGAGCTTACTGTACCGGAGCTTTCACAAACAATCATCTTAACCCGTATAAGCGGGCGCACGAAAGTTCCTCCCCGCGAGTCCATAGATAAGCTTGCACAACCACAAGCTACCATGGCCATTTTCTTGAGCATTACAAAGATAGAAAAGGTTGTTTCTGAGCTCCTGACTTCCTATCCACCAGATACTCCTGTTGCTGTAGTTTATAAAGCCAGTTGGCCTGATGAGAAGATTGTTAAAGGGACGCTTGCTACTATCGTTGGGAAAGTGAATAAGTCAGCTATTAAGAGGCAGGCGATTATACTGGTAGGGAAGGCGTTAGATGATGGTTTAATAAAAACCAGATCGAAACTCTATGATGAGGCATTTGCCCATGGTTTCAGAAGAGATCAAAGAAAAAAGAAAGAAAAGCTTGCCGTTGTCGCCCTGACTAAAAGCGGTGCGCAGCTTGGCACATTACTTAAGAAAAAATTCCCACATTCTCACTTATATCTACCAGAGAAACTGATTGTCAAAGGTGCAAGGGTAAAGAGCTTTTCGCAAGATCTTGGAATGCTGTTTGGGGAACTGGTTAACAATTACAGCGGATTTATATGTATTATGGCTACCGGGATTGTGGTAAGGACTATGAAACCTTACCTTTTACATAAGAGTGTTGATCCTGCAGTAGTTGTGATAGATGAAAAAGGCAGATTTGCTATAAGCCTTATCTCAGGGCATCTGGGAGGAGCAAATGAGCTGGCCAGAAAGGTTGCTTCTATAACTGGTGGTGAGCCTGTCGTGACTACAGCGACTGACGTTCATGAAACATTTGCTCTTGACATGTTGGCAAAGCAACTTAACTGTAAAATAGTCGATTTTGATAGGATTAAACAGTGCAACTATGCCCTCTTAAATGGAGAAAAGGCTGGCATCTATCCAGATATTCTTAAACCATATGTCCCTCTTGGGAGAAAAGGTAATATCAGGTTTTATAAATCAATAAAAAACCTGCTTAAGTCTGATTGTATTTTTAAGGTCATCATAAGTAATAAAGTGGTTGAAAAAGATGTCTCAAACCAAGAAGTGGAGGGGACTGTTATTGCCCTTCATCCGGAGAATCTGGTTGTAGGAATTGGCTGTAATAAACACACAACAAGTACTGAGATTGAAAAGACAGTAAAAAGATTTTTTAATGAGTGGGGACTTTCCTTTCAATCCATCAAAAGAATAGCAACGGTTGATAAAAAGTCAGATGAGAAGGGGATTATTTCATTTGTTCACAAACACAACTTTGAGATTGAATTCTTCTCAGCACAAAAATTAAATAAGGTTAATTGTCCAACTCCTCCGTCCAGGAGGGTTCTTAAGGCAATAGGAAGCAAGGGAGTGTGTGAACCTGCTGCTCTGCTGGGTGCAGGAGTTAAAACCCTTTTATATCCCAAGAGAAAAACAGCAAATGTAACGGTGGCTGTAGCTGAGATTTCTCTTGAACGATATTTAAAACAGAATGACGAAAAAGTAGATTAACCACGAAGAACTCGAAGAAACTAAAAACTAAGGATTTGCTATGCAGAGAAAGAAAGGAACCTTATTCCTTGTAGGTATAGGTCCAGGGGATCACAAAGATATGACGGCTCAATGTATTGCCGTGCTCAGAAACTGTGATGTGGTGGTTGGTTACAAAAGGTATGTTGATCTGGTGAAATCATTCATAGGTGAAAAAGATGTAATTTCATCAGGCATGTCGCAGGAGGTGGAACGGTGTAATCGGGCAATTGCGGAAACCAGGAAAGGGAAAAACGTGGCGCTTATATCAAGTGGAGACACGGGTGTTTATGGAATGGCAGGATTGGCTCTTGAGATTATTGACAGGAAAAAGCTCTGGAACAGGATTGGGGTTGAAATTGTTCCCGGGATTCCTGTTATCCATGCTGCAGCAGCCAGGTTAGGTGCTCCTTTAATGAACGATTATGCAGTCCTTTCCTTAAGTGACCTCTTAACTCCCTGGGAGACTATTGTGAAAAGGCTCACCCATTCAGCCCAGGCAGATTTTGTCATCTGCCTTTACAATCCAAAAAGCAAGAAAAGAACCAGACAGATTAAAGAAGCAAAATCTATACTGCTTCAGTACAGGAAACCAGATACTCCTGTTTGTCTGGCACGAAATGTAGGCAGGAAAGGTGAGTCTATTACCATAACTACTCTGAATAAAATGCTCCGATATAAGATTGATATGGTAACCATCATCATCATCGGCAACAGCACTACAGTAGTCCGAAACAACATGATGATTACTCCGAGAGGATATAGTATCTAAAGAATTCCCCATGTTTTTAAAATTATCTGTTTATCCGGTAATCTCCAGTTGAATGCCCTGATGAAATTATTGACAATACTGGATTCCCGCTTGCGCGGGAATGACATGTTTTTTTTCAATAGGTTCCATCCTTGTCTGTCATCCCTGCGAAAGCAGGGATCCAGGAACTAATAGACAACTTGAGTATTGTAGATAAGCAGATATTGTTCAAAAGAAAGTGAGAAGAGAGTAAGGAGAAGTTGTGAAATCTAAAGCCACCATTGCTTTTTTAGCAATAATGATTTTGATAAGTTCTAATAGCTGTTTAGAAGTTTCTCATTTTGTGATAACCACTAATCGACCACCGAATTCTATTCAACTGGATCCATTTGATTTAGAAGACATTGAGGTTGCAGGGGACAGCATCACTTTAAACATAACCTATTCTGGAGGATGTAAAGAGCATTGCTTTTCTTTATATATGACCCCTGCTGCATTTCTTGAATCATATCCTGTACAAGCCAATCTCTATCTACGACACAACAGCAATGGTGATGCATGCGAAGCATTGGTTAATGAAAGCGTATCTTTTAACCTGCGCCCCATTGCTGAACTGTATAAAACTGCCTATGGGAAATATGATGAGATAATACTAAATGTTTATGAATACAAATCTAATAATAAGATGAGTGCTAGTTATTTCCCCGAATAGAACGATTACTTTGGAAATGAGGCGTGTTTGGAGGTTTCGGAACGGAAGCTCCCTTAGCACCGCAAACGCTGCCGGCTACCTGGATTGTCCCGGAAGGAACCCATGATGGT
>WTBG01000057.1 GCA_013139225.1 Deltaproteobacteria bacterium | reverse complement strand
TGATCTCTAATATTTTCGATATAATCTAAGATAAATTTTATATTAGGATTTTTATATTCAAATTTTGCAGTCTGTTCTTCAATGTATTTATCCGCAATCTCTAACTGGTTCTCAGTCATGTCAATACCATAAACAATCCCCTTCTCTCCAACAAGCTTTGACATAATGTAACAATCTCTTCCTGTACCACAACCAACATCTAAAACCTTCAGCCCTTCAATATATAAAGGGATGGGTGAACCACAACCATAAGATTTGGTTATTATTTCGTCATTCAAAAGTGGGATAATTTTTCTTATGTAATCAGGGAAGGCATCCAACGCACAACACGCATTTGTTTTTAAATCTGATGTCCCTTGTAATTCTTCACCATAGTATTTTTTTACAGTCTGCTTAATATCTATTTTCATCCGATCATTCCCTTTACTCATTTTACTTTACTCCCTAATACACTATTTAGTATCACATTCCCATCAATCGCAAAAATATAAATAATATCTCATGCTGTCAATTTTAACGTTGCTGATTATAATATAACTATCCCCATTTTGCCACCTCTTTAATCTATAACGTTTTTATTTCTTGTTTAGTTCCTTCCGTAATACCTTGCCAATTTATCAGGCGAGATTCCAATTAGATAAAGAATTATAATTATCCAGTTCCGCAAAGTGCAGCAAATGATCCCCTCTTTTTCCCACCTTCGTGGTGAGGTGAACACCCTGTCTGAAAGTATACAAATCTTATCTCCTCGTTTCTTTATGCGTTGCATCAGTTCTACATCTTCCATTAAAGGAATTTCTTTATAACCACCAATCTTATTGAAATAGTCTTTTCTTATAAAAATTGCCTGATCTCCATAGGGGATGCGGGTCAAACGAGAACGAAGAGAAGCACATTTTGCAATCACTTTTAAAATGAGATTGTCAGACCTTATGCCTAAATCAAATGCACCGCCCACATACTGTTTTTTCTTCAAAGCATGTCTGATACGATCCAGAGCAGTAACAGGCAGTTGTGTATCGGCATGAAGAAAAATGAGGATTTCTCCACTGGCACCAGCTACACCGGTATTCATCTGCCTGCCACGTCCCACTTTAGAAACCAGTATCTTAATATCCTTATTCCTTATAATATTTATGGTCTCTCTATTAGGATTTCCGTCAACAACTATAATCTCAAAATTCTCCTCAAACTCTTGAAGATCTTCAAGAAGTAGATTGATCTTCTTAAGTTCATGCAAAACAGGAATTATGATTGAAAAGGTACAGTTGCTACCCATCGTATTTTTATCTCCTATAATATATTAATCGCTTATTTGGAATACTCCAGTTGTCTATTAGTTCCTGGATCCCTGCTTTCGCAGGGATGACAGAGAAGAATGTAACCGATTGAAAAAACATGTCATTCCCGCGCAAGCGGGAATCCAGTATTGTTAATAATTTCATCGGGGTAATCTAACTGGAGTTTTCCAAGTAAGCAGAATATATTAATTAAAAATAGTGATAACTTATTGTAATGTCAATAAAAACTATTACTATTTCAATTGTAAGCCTTCTAAAATTTCCAAGCTTTATATTTACATACTAATATTAGCATTGCGATTATGAAACGAAGAAAGGGATAGAATTTCCTTTATCTGGCAAAGAAAAAAAACTTGACAACGATAACAGTAATCATTATTATCTAGAATACTGAGGTAATTCTATATGGACTATAACGACAATCGAACAATGAATGATCTGAAATCTCAAGTTATAAGACCAACTCGTCAAAGGGCTATGATCATGGAAGTCCTTAATGGAACCACCAAGCACCCCACAGCAGACTGGATCTATGATAAGGTCAGAAAGAAATGTCCGAATGTAAGTCTTGGAACTATATACAGAAATCTAAACTTACTCAAGGAAAAGGGATTAATCAGGGAACTTAAATATGGGAAAAATACTGCACGTTACGATGGCAACTTTGATCCTCATCACCACATATTCTGTTTAAAATGTGGGAAATTAGATGACATTCAATGTAAAGTTCACCCAAACCTTACTAAAAGCGTTGAAAAGTCAAGTGGATATAAGATAGAAGGTCATCAATTGGAATTTAACGGAATTTGCCCTGATTGTTTAAAAAAAGTTGAGTAAAAAAGCGTGCTATAAAGGCAATATTTTTATTTCAAATAATTATTTAGTATGGCATAATAGGTCAAATACTGTTAAAAAGGAGCAATAAGAAATGTGGGATTATTCTGAGAAAGTCAAAGATCACTTTTTTAATCCAAGGAATGTAGGTGAAATTAAGAATCCTGATGGTGTAGGTGAAGTCGGATCACTTGCCTGTGGTGATGCTTTAAAGTTCATGTTTAAGCTTGATGAAAACAAGAGAATCAAAGAAGCAAAATTTAAAACCTTCGGTTGCGGTAGTGCTATTGCATCGGCGTCAGTTTTAACCGAAATAGTAATTGGTAAAACCCTGGAGGAAGCAGACAAGATTACTAATAAGGATCTTGCTAATCACCTTGATGGTCTTCCTCAAGAGAAAATGCACTGCTCTGTTATGGGAAGGGAAGCCCTGGAAGCAGCCATTGCTGATTACAGAGGTATAGACATCAAAAAACAACTGGAAGGTGAGGTTACCTGCAAATGTTTTGGCATTACTGACAAAGAGATTGAACGCGTAATAAAAGAGAATCAACTCAGTACTGTTGCAGAAGTTACCCACTACACCAAGGCAGGCGGTGGATGTGAATCCTGTCACCCAAAGATTGAAGACATTATATCTAAGGTAGAAGGTAAAGTTAGTAAAAAACCTGCCCCTGAAAAAATCCCTCAAAAACAAAAATTGACCAATATCCAAAAAATGAAGCTTATTGAAGAAACCATTGAAAGGGAAATAAGACCTGCTTTAAGAACAGACGGGGGAGATATTGACCTGGTCGATATAGAAGGGAATAAAGTTATTGTGACACTGCGGGGCACCTGTTCTTCCTGTCCCAGTTCAAATTTCACCCTGAAGGGTCTCGTTGAAGGAAAACTTAGAGAATTTGTATCCAATGATATTGAGGTGATGGTAGAAACATGAGAAATGTATATGCAGATAATAATGCGACAACCAGAGTAGCACCAGAAGTAGTTGAAGAGATGCTTCCTTACTTCTCTGAACTTTATGGGAATCCTTCCAGTATGCATTACTTTGGCGGGCAGGTCGAAAAGAAGCTAATCGAAGCCCGAGAAAAAGTTGCCAGCCTGCTCAATTGTGATCCCTCCGAAATCATCTTTACCAGTTGCGGTACCGAAAGTGATAGCACTGCCATACAAGGTACCGTGGAGTCTTATCCCTACAAGAAACATATTATAACTACCAGGGTAGAACATCCTGCTGTACTCAATCTATGCCGCCATTTGAGCAAAAACGGTTATAAATTAACTGAACTTGCTGTCGATAAAAAAGGGTGTCTTGATTTAAGCGAACTGGAAAATGCAATCGTTGATAATACTGCTATTGTCAGTATCATGTGTGCTAATAACGAAACTGGCGTCATCTTTCCCATTGAAGAAATTGGAGAGATTGTTAAAAGTAAGGGTGCTGTATTTCATTGCGATGCTGTCCAGGCCACTGGGAAAATTCCACTTGACATGAGCAAGTGCGCGATTGACCTCCTTTCTCTATCGGGTCATAAACTTCACGCTCCCAAGGGAATTGGTGCACTATACATCAGAAAGGGTGCCAAACTTACTCCCTTCATCATAGGTGGCCACCAGGAGAGGGGACGTAGAGCAGGGACAGAAAATGTTCCTTATATCATTGGATTAGGCAAAGCATCAGAGCTGGCTATGAAACATATAGAAGATGGAAACACAAGGATAAAGGCATTAAGAGATCGATTAGAAAAAGAGCTGCTTAGGAAATGCACAAACACCCGGACAAACGGTGATACAGAACATCGTTTGCCTAATACCACAAACATCAGTTTTGAATTCGTTGAAGGAGAAGCAATCCTTTTAATGCTAAGTCAGAAAGGGATTGCCGCCTCTTCAGGTTCTGCCTGCACATCAGGCTCCCTGGAACCATCACATGTGCTCAGGGCGATGGGCATCCCCTTTACTTTCGTTCATGGCTCTCTAAGACTAAGTTTGAGCCGTTACAACAATGAAGAGGATATCGATTATATTATTGAGCACCTGCCTCCTATCATAGAAAGACTAAGAGAAATCTCACCTTTTGGTAAAGACTAAGGCCAATGCCTAAGACCAAACTACCCCAGATCATTGGGAAAATTGTAAATACCTATGGCACTGAAGATGGCATCAATCACATTGAAGGTCCTAACCTTCCATCACGTGATTTGGTCCACGAGATCGCCACTAATTTCCTGGATGTTCTCTTCCCTGGCTATTACGCAAAGCAGGAGCTTTCAAAAGGAGATGTTACCAACTATATCTGGGAGAAGATTGCTTTCATATATCATCACCTTTCCAGAGAGAATTTCAAAAGTTTAAAGTCAGCTTATGGTAACCAGGAAGACGAAAAGAAACTTACAGATAGATCCATTGAGATTACCTTTTCCATGTTGAATAGAATACCTGACATGCGCGACAAGTTGCGTGGTGACGTTCTTTCCGCTTTGGATGGTGACCCTGCTGCAAAAAATCTCGACGAAATAATCTTATGTTATCCCGGAATAGAGGCTATTGCTATCTATCGAGTAGCACATGAAATTCACTTGCTTAAGGTACCCTTGATTCCAAGAATTATGACGGAATACGCACATAGTAAAACTGGTATAGACATACATCCACGAGCCACTATAGGAGAGCACTTTTTTATTGATCATGGTACAGGAGTTGTGATAGGTGAAACTACAGAAATAGGCAACAATGTAAGGATTTATCAGGGAGTCACCTTGGGAGCACTCAGTGTAAAGAAGGATACATCAGGTAACATTGAACGAGGGAAAAAACGTCATCCCACCATTAAGGACAATGTCATAATATACGCTGGCGCTACTATTTTAGGCGGTAAAACAGTAGTTGGTGAAAATTCTATTATCGGTGGTAGTGTTTGGCTGACCGAATCTGTTCCACCTTGCACCCTCCTGTTTAACAAACCACCTGAACTAACTAAAAAGAAAATATGTTAAGCGAATAATAATTCTTTGAATACTGAAAGGGGGTGATAACATGACCTGGTTTAAATGTTCAAAATGCGGATATACACATGAAACAGAAAGTCCTCCAGAAGAATGTCCATCGTGCAAAGAAAAATGCGCTTTTATTGACACCACCTGTTATACCCCTGATTGTGGTGGTCCTGGCAACATTGATCCAAGAATAAAAGGATCTGAGTAGATTATTATAATATAACCTGCTTATCTACAATACTCAAGCGTATCTATTAGTTTCTGGATCCCTGCTTTCGCAGGGATGACAGGCAAGGATGGAATCGATTGAAAAAACGCGTCATTCCCGCGCAAGCGGGAATCCAGTATTATTAATAATTTCATCAGGGTATTCAACTGGAGATTTCAGGATAACCAAATAACATAAATGAATTTTTATTTGAAAGGAGGGTCAATTCCATGCAAAAAGTAACCTGTCCAACATGCAATGTAGAGTTTGATTTACCAGAGGGTGCAAAAGAGGGAGATCAGGTAACCTGTCCCATCTGTGGTGCTGATCTCAAACTGGTTATTGAAGACGGTAAGCTAACAGCCGAAACCGCATAACTATCAAAACAAAAAGGAGGTCTAATCCATGGCAAACATTAAAATCTATTCACTCCCTACATGACCTCATTGTCACCATGCGAAGGAGTTTCTTTCGAAAAAGAATATCGAGTTCACAGATTTAAATGTATCTGAAGATAAAACAGCAAGGGATGAAATGATATCATTATCTAATCAGAGGGCTGTTCCTGTAATCGTTATTGACGATCAAGTAATAGTTGGCTTTGACCAGCAGAAGATAGACGAAGCCCTGGCAAAACAATAGTATTTTGCGGAAAGGAGAAATTATCATGGCAAGGAAACGCTTCCCTCTCTTAATCCTTGTTTGTACTATGATTATGTCACTAGTTTTACCTGGTCTGACCTGGAGCACGAATGAAAAAAATACTCAAGAAGAAGCTAAACCACCTTTCTACCCATCACTGATAAATACCCACACAGGGAAGCCAGTAAAATCTACTGAATTCACGTCACCTGATATTTGCAGCGGCTGTCATGTTGAAATATATAAACAATGGAAAGGCTCCATGCATTCTCATGCCTATGTTGATCCGATATTTCACGCTCTATGGAAGATAGGGTCAAAAAAAACAAATGGATTCACGGATAAGCTCTGTGCTGGCTGCCACACTGGGATTGGTACTGTAAGTGAAGAAATTATTATGAAAGATGGTGAATTTCAAGTAAGCGAAATCGCCAAGAAAGGTGTTCAGTGTGATTTGTGTCACACAATAGTCGAATCAACATTCTTAAAAACACCAACTCATGAACCTCAAAATGCTTCTATTTCAGTAGAGCCTGGTAACATAAAGAGGGGGCCTTATAAAGATTCCAAATCTTCTTTCCACGAAACTGCTTATTCAAAACTCCATACCACATCAAAGTTTTGTGCCAACTGCCATCATGTCTTCCATCCAGTGACCAACTTTCACATTGAAAGGACTTACGACGAATGGAAGTATTCCGTTTATGCCCAAAAAGGCATTCAGTGCCAGGACTGCCACATGGTTCCAATAGAACAAGCCATCGAAACAGCCAGAACACTTACAAAACAAAAGAACCCAGGCAAGGCTGCTTTTACAGGACCTGAGAGAGATCAGGTTTACACCCATGAATTTGTTGGTGGTAACTTTACAGTAACTAAACTCCTAGGTTCTGATAAACATGCAGAAATTGCTAAAAAAAGACTTAAAAACGCCGCTGAATTAACTCTCAATCCACCAGATTCCGTTGAAAGGGGAACGCTGGCAACATTGAGTGTAAAGGTAACCAATATAGGAGCGGGACATAATCTCCCTACCAGTCTCACAGAAGTAAGACAGATGTGGCTGGAGTTTTTGGTAACGGATGCCAAAGGTACCATTATCTATCACTCGGGCAAGTTGGACAAGGCGGGAAATATTGACCCCCAGGCAAAAATCTTCAATGCAAAATCAGTCGATATAGATGGTAAACACACCTATAAGCCCTGGGAAATGAATCGTTTCGAATACAACAACACTATTCCACCAAAGGGTTCTTCCACAACGGGATATACTTTTCTGGTGACCAAGGATATAAAGGGACCTTTATTAGTAAAAGCAACTCTACGTTATCGTTCATATCCTCAGTCATTGGCCAATCTCCTGCTAGGCAAAGATGCCATAACTTTGCCTATTGTGGATATGGCTCAAAAGGAAGCTACACTACTGGTAAACAAATAAATATGCTTTGATAGAAAGTAGGTAGATTAATCACATTTTCATAAAGGTTATAGATCAGTTAACCATCTAGATAAGGAGGCAGTTATGAAAAAATTAGTATCAACGGTATGTACATTATTTTTGCTTTCTCTGGTAATAATGCTATCTGGCACTTCAGCTCAAGCAAAAGAAGAACACCCTAAAGATGACCCTCATAAAAAGCTCCTTGAAACTAAATGCCAAAAGTGCCACTCACTGGAAAGGGTAAAGGAGGCACATCTCACAAAGGAAACAGCAAAGGAAACAGTAGAAAAGATGAGAAAAAAAGAAGGTGCAGATAGATCAAAAGGTGAAGCAGATAAAATTTATGATTATTTAGGAGAATATTATATCATAGCACCTACTCCACCAGTTGCACCTATACCCATACGATAGTGAAAGGGGGAAATAGATTATGGAATTGAAAGGGAGTAAAACAGAAAAGAATCTTTTAGCTTCCTTTGCAGGAGAATCTCAAGCCAGGAACCGCTATACCTATTTTGCCAGTGTAGCAAGGAAAGCGGGTTTCGAGCAGATATCTGCTATATTCTTAGAAACTGCTGAAAACGAGAAAGAGCATGCCAAGAAGTTTTTCAAGTTTTTAAAAGGTGGCGAAGCAGAGATCACCGCAAGTTACCCGGCAGGAGTTATAGGAGACACAGCAGCAAATCTGGAA
Source organism: Deltaproteobacteria bacterium (assembly GCA_013139225.1). Lineage (GTDB taxonomy): Bacteria > Desulfobacterota > WTBG01 > WTBG01 > WTBG01 > WTBG01. The sequence goes on along the minus strand of WTBG01000057.1, from coordinate 2,682 downwards.
TCTGCAGCAGCTGGGGAAAACCTTGAATGGACAAAACTTTATCCCGAAGCAGAAAAGGTTGCACGTAAAGAGGGGTTCAGCGAAGCAGCAGATACCTTTAAGGAAATATCAGAAGTGGAAAAACAGCATGAGAAACGATACAGAAAATTACTCAAAAACATAAAAGAAGGTACAGTATTCAAAAAGGACAACGTTGTTGAATGGAAGTGCCGTAACTGCGGTTATATCCATAAGGGAGAAGAAGCACCTGAAAAATGTCCGGCATGTGCACATCCACAAAGCTTTTTTGAACTTTTTTGTGAAAACTATTAAGATTTAAGGGTACAAATAAAATGCGTAATGCCTGGCACCTGGGCAAGATCTTTGGCATAAAAATATATATCGATTCCAGCTGGCTTATTATTTTTGCACTTGTCACCTGGACACTTGCCGGACAGTACTTTCCCTCTCAAAATCAAAACTGGCCTTTGCTGCTCAATTGGTTTTTGGGAATCACTGCCAGCCTTCTCTTTTTCGCCTCAGTCTTAGCCCATGAACTCTCTCACTCTCTTTTGGCTATTCATCAAGGGGGAAAGGTAAAGAATATCACCTTATTTATCTTCGGTGGAGTAGCTCAAATTGGTGAAGAACCAGACAAGCCTCTCAAAGAATTCATCATTGCATTTGCAGGACCTTTAGCCAGCATTGCAATTGGTATTATTTCAGGTGCTATCTGGTGGTTCTTTCATGAAGTAAGCCTGCCCCTTGCTTCTATCTTTCGCTATCTTGCTATAATCAATATTGCTCTTGCAGTCTTTAATTTGATCCCCGGATTTCCATTAGATGGTGGTCGAATTTTGAGGGCTACAATATGGGGATTTACTAAAAATTTAAAATTGGCAACCAGGATAGCTTCCATAAGTGGGAAAGTTGTAGCTTTTCTCCTCATATTATGGGGCACCCGATTAATCTTCTCGGGCTTAACCTTAAACGGCATCTGGATGATATTCATCGGTTGGTTTCTTTACAACGCTGCAACAAGCAGCTATCGTCATTTACTGGTCAAAGATGCTTTGCGTGAAGTAAGAGTGGAAGATTTAATGATAACCAACTTTGATACCGTTCCTCCAGGATTAAGCATTCAACAGCTCGTGGATGATTATATATTGCGCCATCGAGATCGCGGCTTTTTAGTAATTGAGGGGGGACTGGTACAGGGCATTGTCTGTCTAGAAGATGTCAAAAAAATGCCTAAAGAACGATGGGGAAATACAACAATTCGGGATATTATGATAACAAAAAACCAGTTGGAAAAGGTTTCTCCAGGAGATGATGCAGGTGTTGTTCTGGCTAAATTGACTGCTAAAAACATACATCAGATTCCTGTAGTGCAAGAAAACAGAGTTAAAGGAATTTTAAGACGCAATGATATTTTAAACTATCTCCAACTTCATACTGATTTAGGAGTTAAAACTAATTAGAATATACAACCACAGAGCTCACAGCTCAGCATAGTCGCAACCAAAACAAATTTAACCACGAAGTGCACGAAGAATGAAACTAAACTTGACAATCTTATAAACAGGCAAAAATCGAGTCACTCCCGCGGAAGCGGGAGTCCATAACAATCTGAAATCACTGGATTCCTGCTTTCTCTGAAACGACAAACCATAAGAGATTGGACTTTTTACGAGGACATCAATATTTGCAGTACATTTGGCACAACACAACAGACATCAGGAGGGATACATTATGACTAAAGTTGATTCCAATGACATAAACAAAGACATTTTATTAGCAGCAATCAAATTTGAAGAAGATGGAAGAGACCTTTATTTGGAATGCATCAAAAAAACCGAGCATACCTGGGGTAAAAGCCTTTTTCAGTCCTTTGCTGATGATGAATTGAAACACATTGAAAGACTTAGGGAAACCTTTGATAAATTAACTGTCTCTGAAAAATATACAGAAGGACCTATGCCTATGGCTTCAGAGAAACAATGGAAAAACATTTTTGAAAAAGCAAAGAGCAAAATTGATACAGTGGTTAAGGCATCGAGCAACGACATAGATGCCTTAAAGTTAGCAATAGATTTTGAAGAAAGAGGTATGAAATACTATAAAAAGCTTTCTGAAGAATCCAATAACCCGTTGGAAAAGAAATTTTATCAAATCCTGGCACAAGAGGAGAATCGACATTTTCTCATTTTGAAGAATTCTTGTGAATTGCTTACCGACCCTGAAAGCTGGTTTGAAAGAACAGAAAAAATCGGTCTCGATGGAGGTTGACATATAATTAACAATAATTACTATTTTCATCTAACTTAAATCAATCCCATACAACTACTAACAAACAAAAGGAAAGGAGAAAATGATGAAGAAATGGAGATGTATAGTTTGTGGATACGTTCATGTAGGAGAAAACCCGCCTGAAAAATGCCCGGTCTGCGGAGCTGGTAAGGACAAATTCAAGCTAATGACATAGTACTCAAGGTATGGGATAACAAATGAAAGTGCTTGGCTTATATGGAAGTCCAAGAAAAGAAGGAAATACTTCGCACCTTTTAAGAGAATTTTTAAAAGGTGCGAAAGACATTGGAGGAAAGACAACAGAGATCTTTCTTTGTGATAAGCACATCCTTCCCTGCGTAGCAGATTATAGCTGCGCTAAGACAGGCAAGTGCTTTTTAAAAGATGATATGA
>WTBG01000310.1 GCA_013139225.1 Deltaproteobacteria bacterium | reverse complement strand
CTTGAGCACATTATCGTAAGTAAACAATTTCCTTGACAAAAATTAATTAAATTGATATTAACTTAATCCATCTGGAATGTCATTTGCTGGATCACAGGCACGTAGCTCAGGGGGAGAGTGCTACCTTGACACGGTAGAAGTCGGCGGTTCGAAACCGCCCGTGCCTACCACCCTTTGAGGCATCATGAAGAACACTTTTTGTGGTGCTTTTAATTGTTTTAAGGTTAAAGAGATGTCGCAACAGGAATTGGTCAAAGTAACATTCCCTGATGGGGAGATTGCCACTTATCCTAAAGGAACACCTATTTTACAGATCATTCAAACAAAGAAGGATGTATCCTCCTCTATCACAGCTGTTAGAGCCAATGGAAATCTGCTCGATTTAAGCTCACCCATTTTGGATGATTCAAAGCTTGAATTCATCAGTTTTGACTCCGAGGAAGGACAGGATATCCTAAGGCATTCTACCTCACATGTGATGGCCCAAGCAGTTCAGGAACTCTATCCCGGAGTTAAAGTAAGCATAGGACCTTCCATTGAGAACGGATTTTACTATGACTTCGATTGTGAAAGGAGTTTCACCCCAGAAGACTTAGAAAAGATTGAAGTTCGTATGAGGGAAATTATTGCACAAGACCTCCCTATAAGAAGAGAAGAATTGTCTAAAAAAGAAGCCATAAAATCATATAAAGATAAAGGAGAATTGTACAAGGTAGAGTTGTTGGAAGAAATCCCCGATGAGAGAGTTACTCTATATTCCCAGGGCAACTTTACCGATCTTTGCCGAGGTCCCCATCTCCCCTCCACTGGAAAGATAAAGGCATTTAAATTAACCAGTGTTGCCGGTGCTTACTGGCGCGGAGATGAGAAAAACAAAATGCTGCAACGAATATATGGAACTGCTTTTGCTGATCAGGAAAGACTTGACCAGTACTTGCACCGTTTGGAAGAAGCCAGGAAGAGAGATCATAGAAAGCTCGGCAAAGAACTTGAACTCTTCAGTTTTAACGAAGAAGTAGGAGCAGGGCTCGTCATCTATCATCCTAAAGGTGCCCTGTTGAGAAGACTCCTTGAGGATTTTGAAGTAAGAGAACATCTAAGAAGAGGTTATCACCTGGTAAAAGGGCCTCAAATCCTGAAAGTGGATTTATGGAAAAAGTCAGGTCATTTAGAAAACTATCAAGAATATATGTATTTTACAGAAGTTGAAGAACAGAAGTATGGGCTTAAGCCGATGAACTGCCTTGCTCACATGATTATCTATCAATCTAAGATTAGGAGCTACCGAGACCTTCCTTTGAGATACTTTGAGTTGGGTACAGTCCATCGTCATGAACGAGCAGGAGTATTACATGGACTTTCCCGGGTCAGGGAATTTACACAGGACGATGCTCATATTCTATGTACTCCTGAGCAATTAGACCAGGAAATCAAAGCAATTATTGATTTTGTGGCAGATGTAATGAAAATATTTGATTTTGATTTTGAGATGGAATTGAGTACCCGTCCTGAAAAATCAATTGGTAGTGATGAAGATTGGGGAAAAGCCACTTCTGCCCTCAAAAGAGTTCTAGAGGAAAACAACTCTCCCTATCAAATCAATGAAGGAGATGGGGCATTCTATGGACCCAAAATAGACGTCATCTTAAAAGATGTGCTTGACAGAAGGTGGCAATGTGCTACTATCCAGTGCGATTTTTCTCTGCCGGAAAGATTCGATTTGAGCTACATCGGCAATGATGGAGAGAAACACCGCCCCGTAATGCTGCATAGAGTGATACTGGGTTCTCTTGAGAGATTTATGGGGGTGCTTATTGAGCACTATGCTGGTGCTTTCCCCACCTGGCTCGCTCCTGTGCAGGTTGTCATACTAACTATTACTGACAAACATATCCCTTTTGGGGAAGAAGTTTTTAACAAACTGGTTTCTCATTCCATTCGGGTAGAAAAAGACTTTAGGAATGAAAGTTTAAGACTGAAAATCAGAGAAGCTCAATTGCAGAAAACCCCCTATATGCTGGTGATTGGTGATAAAGAAGCCCAGGAAGGGGGAGTTTCTCCCAGGCATCGCAGTGGTAAGAATTTAAAATTGATGCCACTGAGTGAATTTGTTGCTTTGATCGAGCAGGAATCCAAATTTCCAACCTAATGATTTTATTGAACTCTCTTCATATTAAAGGAGGTGAAAACATATAGCCAAAAAGCCAAGAATTAACGAAAAGATTACCAGCAGAGAAGTAAGGGTAATAGATCTTGAGGGGAACCAATTGGGCATCTTTCCCGTTCCTGAGGCCTTGAAGATTGCGCGGGAAAAAAGTTCGGACCTGGTAGAGGTATCACCCAATGCCACTCCACCTGTGTGTCGTTTCATGGACTATGGGAGGTTTAAGTACCAACAGAGCAAAAAACACCATCAGGCGAAAAAGAAACACTCCCAAAGTGTAATTCATATTAAGGAGATTAAGTTAAGACCAAAGACAGATGAACACGATATCCAGTTTAAGATACGTCATATCAAAAGGTTCCTCACGCAAGGAGATAAAGCCAAAATATCCCTCATCTTCCGGGGAAGAGAAATTACCCATCCTGAACTAGGCAAAGAAGTATTGGACAGGATTGCTGAAGAGATAGAAGATATTGGCGTTGTTGAACAAGCTCCTAAACTGGAAGGGAGAAATATGACTATGCTGCTTAGCCCCAAAAGTTAAGCGGCATCCCTTACACTTATATAAATCAACGAGTAATTTCTAAACACTTTGTACGGATCCTCCATAAAAGCAAATAATGGGGGTTTAGAAAGGTAAAGCTATGCCCAAAATAAAAACGAATAGAGGTGCTGCTAAAAGATTTGGGAAAACCAAGGGAGGAAAAATAAAAAAGAATAAAGCCTATGCCAGTCATATCCTGACAAAAAAATCCTCCAAAAGGAAGAGATCCCTTCGGAAAAGTGGACTTATCGATAAGGTTGATACGAAAGCTATTAGAAGATTGATCCCCAATCTCTAAGCAGAGAACAGTGAAAATTCAATTTTAAAAAAGTATAAGGAAAGGGTTTTAAAAATGCCTAGAGTCAAAAGAGGAGTACAAGCAAGAAAAAGGAGAAAAAAGATTTTAAAACAGGCTAAGGGATATCAAGGTACCCGCAGCAATCTCTATAAGACTGCCAGGGAAGCAGTTGAGAGAGCATTAAATTATGCCTATAGAGACAGAAGAACTAAAAAGAGAGATTTTCGCAGCTTATGGATCAGTAGAATAAATGCGGCTTCCAGGCTTAATGACCTTACCTATAGTCAATTCATCAAAGGACTTAAAAAGTCCAGCATAATCATCGATAGAAAGTTGCTGGCGGATCTGGCAGTATCAGATCCCCTAGCATTTTCTGAGATTTCAAGTGTAGTAAAAGAAAACATATAGACTTCTTCATATTTACCCACCACACCACCATGAAAGAAAAGCTTGAGCAACTCTCTGCTGAAGTTGAACGTGCTTTGGCAACTGCAGAAGATGAGGACCGGATTGTAAAGGTCCGAACACAGTTTCTAGGGCGCAAAGGGAAACTTGCTCTTTTTATCAAGCAGCTTGGAACACTTCCTGAGAAAGAAAGACCTATAGTTGGCCAACTCATTAACCAGACAAAAAACTCCATAGAGCAACAAATAGATCAAAAACTAAAAACCATTAGTGAGAAGAAGAAAAAAGAGATTCTCCAAAAAGAAACTTTAGATATAACCCTGCCAGGAAGAAGATTCTCCCCTGGTAAAAAACATCCCATCACCCAGGTTGCCAGTGAGATTATCACAATATTTACTGCAATGGGATTTCAGATAGCAGAGGGGCCCGAAGTAGAACTTGATTTCTACAACTTTGAGGCTTTAAATATCCCACGGGACCACCCAGCTCGAGATATGCACGACACCTTTTATATAACAGAAGAGGTGCTGTTGAGAACACATACTTCTCCGGTGCAAATAAGAACTATGGAGAAGCTGAAACCCCCTGTAAGCATTATTTCTCCGGGCAAGGCCTATCGCCGTGATTCAGATGTGTCCCACACCCCCATGTTTCATCAAATAGAAGGTTTCATGGTAGGAGAGGCTATTTCATTCAGCCATTTAAAGGGTGTCCTTACAGTATTTGCCCATCAAATGTTTGGGGAAAACAGCGCTGTAAGGTTCCGGCCCAGTTTCTTCCCCTTCACAGAACCAAGCGCAGAAGTGGATATTAAATGCGTCATCTGTAAAGGTGAAGGATGCAGGGTATGTTCTGGTTCCGGATGGTTAGAGATATTGGGATCGGGAATGGTACATCCTGCCGTATTCAAAATGGTGGGCTACGACCCTCAGAAGGTTAGCGGGTTTGCCTTTGGTATGGGAATTGAAAGAATTGCCATGTTGAAATATGGCATTGATGATATACGGTTGTTTTTTGAGAATGATGTAAGATTCCTACAGCAGTTCTGAACCACGAAGTTCGCAAAGAGGCACGAAGGTAAATGAAAAAATGTCATTGCGAGGAACGTAGTGACGAAGCAATCTAATGTAACAACAATCTGAGTTTATCAGCGTAAATCTGTGTCCCAATTTAACACGAAGAAGGTTTACTCCTCATGCAAGTAAGTCTCAACTGGTTAAAAGAATACATTTCCATCAACCTTAATCCCAAAGAATTATCTGATCTTCTTACCATGACTGGGATTGAGGTTGAAAATGTTGTTAAGACAGGTGATAAGCTCGATGGTGTTGTCGTTGGTGAGATCATCTCTTTAAGTCCCCATCCTAACGCAGATAAACTATCGCTATGCACTGTTGAAACAGGAAGTGGTACCTGTCACATTGTTTGTGGGGCAAACAATATCAAACCAGGCGATAAAGCACCTCTTGCCATAGTCGGCACACAACTACCCAGCGGTGTTTCCATCAAAAAGGCAAAAATACGTGGCGAACTCTCACAGGGAATGCTCTGTTCCGAAACTGAACTGGCTTTAGGGAATCATGAATCAGGTATTATGATACTCTCACCCGAAGCGAAAGTAGGTCAGCCCATTAATTTAGCCTTGGGACTTGAAGACTATATTCTTGAAATTAGCTTGACGC
>WTBG01000231.1 GCA_013139225.1 Deltaproteobacteria bacterium | reverse complement strand
TTCTGCAAGAGGCTTGTTAGAAACAAGATCTGAGAGGGTGACACATGCACCGATGCTAGTGTTACCTTTATTATCTGTTGAGATGCTGCATAAGTCAGGGATTGATTTTATACCAATAACTATTTCAGGTCGCACAACCCTGTATTTCATACTTATGAGGAGGTCCGTTCCGCCTGCAAGAATCTTGGCTTTTTTACCATATTTCCCCAGTGCAGTTACACATTCTTCAGTTGAAGATGGTTTCAGATATTCAAATTGTGGAAGCCGCATAGAATAATTACCTTCTAAAGAGGTTCATGGAACATAACTTTTGTTGTTTAATAGAATAGGTGTTATCTTAAGTCAAAGGTTGCTTAAAGCAACTTTCCAATCAAATTTAAATTATTGTACTTTTATATGATTGCACTGATTTTTGTATCGATCTGTGATTCATGGTTACCGTAAACAGGACACTTGGGGCAATTATCTTTCATCTATTCTCCCATCATCTTTTCTTGATCTTCCGGGAGACTTACGTACATGGTTTTCCAATCAAGTTCCCAGCATCCTATCTTTTGTTCATAAGCAGGGCAAGGTCTTTTTGCATCTCCCTCAGCTTTGGTATTGTTATGCATCTTTCTCCCAGAGCATATATGGGATGCCTTCCGGGAGATTCATGTAAATCATCCTCACGGGTGAGATCTTAATCACCCGTGCTGTGACGACTCTCTTAATCACGTCTTCCAAGGGTTGAACGGAACGCGACCATTCCTCAAGAAAGGACTTCATTTTTAACATGCCTGCAAGAAATTTGGGATGGGGAGCAGGATAAACATTAGCTATACCATCAATGGTAAGCCCGTATTCCGACTCGAGCGTACCATCAGTATATCCAATAGAGACGGATACCGCCTTCGATCGATCAAGATTGTTGAATTTGGCCCCTCCGGCGCTTGCAATATAAATGGTCAGGCCATCGCTTACGTAATCGAGGATGGTTTGATGTGGCGTGCCGTCAAGGTTGACAGTTGCCAGGGAAAGACATTGTAGCTTTTTTAGAAATTTTTTTATTTCTTTCTCCAATTCCTTTTTGTTCAACTCCTTAAGTGAAATCCCGAGTTTCTTGATGAAATACCGTGCCTGTTTCTGCTGTTCCTCAAATGTCAATCCTGTATCCACCATGCGACCTCCTTATCAATCGTCAGTTTTGTGTTTGTCATCGAGCTTTGTAACGCGGTCAAAACGCCGGTAGTCGAGTATGAACGATCATGCATCCGCAACAAGAACACTGAAGAAACCTGCCTGTGCCTCCACAGCCACCGACAAACCCACTTTTTTAAAGAATCGATGTTCAGCCTGAGAAGTCATGAGGATCATTTGATGCTGAAGGGGCCTGTAATCAAAGTCAAGCTTGTCTTCAGTCTGCGAGCAATAACGTTCGTATGACGTCCAGGCACTTTCTCTCAGTGTCTTAATGACATCGAAAGCAATCCCTTCGCTCTGCACACTCCAGAGCGGACCCCAGAAATCGGGCATCGATTCTATAACCCTGATATGATGTGTTAAGCCATCACGATCCGCTTTTTGGCTTAGGGCATCAAAAAAAATAGTTCGTTTGGTAGGGTCGGATTGAGGCAGATGAATTGCAACTCTGGTGGTTAATTCCTCCTGCTGACCGGTTTGGAAACTGACGTTTGTAACGGCCGCATCCAGAAAAAGAAACGGGTAACCCTTTTTCAAAAGAGACATTGTGCCGACGAGACGGATAAATATTCCCTTGAGTGTCTCTTCCGTGTTTTTATAAACCTCAACAAGTCTGATTCCCTTGGTGTCGCTTACATACTTTGAAATGATATTTGTTGAAACGGTTTGATCAAGCGTGCCTTGCACGATAAACTCGCCGGATTTTTTTAGGTCTGCAATATCCGGTAGAGGCAGCGTAAACCGCTTATCAAGTTCGTCTACGGATGGTTTCAAATAATGTTTGATGAACGTTTCTTTCTCCAATGCCTAACTCCTTTGAAAAAGCATGGGTTAAAAAACTCTATCGATTTCAGCCTGAGCCGTTTCTATGGCAGTTTGCCCAACGTTGCAAGCTCATCCGCAACTGGCGCAAGGCCAAGACTTTCTAAGGTTGATCGCGTTGGGTATCCGGTTTCTTTGTCCCAGCCGCGTGCTTCATAATACTCATCCAACAACTGATCCATCTCAAAGACGTGACCCTTTGCCGGCCCTGTTTCCAATGGTTCAGTCAGAAAGCGTGTGGGTAAATAATCGTCTTTACGGCTAAAACCTTCTCTCATATTGAAGGCTCGTTCGATATTCAGAATCCTTGCCCCGACCTTGAACAGATAGTCCTCATCATTGAACACTTCGATACCCGTAGCAGCAAAAAGCATTTCCTTCAAGGTCGGCAGATCAATTAAACCAAGAGCCATAGGAAAAATACAGACGATACCCGTTTCATAAATAGCGACCCTGTCCTGATTGAATGAGCAGAGCTTCCCCTTACCTTCAGGTGTAAACCTGTCTACCGCTTGAGGGCCCATGATTTCTTGAGGACACTGACCGATGGTGTGACTGGCGCCGAGAGGGGCCGTAGCGAGATTGAGCCCACTACCCTTAAGCCCGCGTGGTTCATAACCGGGAAGCTCCAATCCCTTAACCTGGATGGCATATTTTTCAGATCCCTTACCAATTTTCTGGGCCGCTTTTCTGGAGCCCTCGGCTAAAACATCCCCGATGCCTTCGCGTGTCGCGATCTTTTTCAATAATTTGATAATGGCCTCATGATTGCCCCAGGTGAGATCCAGTCCATCAAGATCTTCCCTGTTGAGAATACCCTTCTCATAAAGCTCCATGGCAAAACCAATGGTGCACCCTGCGGATATGGTATCCACGCCGTAATCATCACAAATGCGGTTGGCTTCTACAATCATCCCTAAGTCCGTGTTACCCACCTCGCCTCCAAAGGAATAAAGTGTCTCATATTCGGGGCCTTCGATTGGATCTCCGGCGTAAGATCCTTCTTTAACCTGTAAGACCATGCCACAACCAATGTGGCAAAGTTGACAGTGGTCGTCTTTAACAAAAATCTCATCGACTTTTTCGCCTGTCAGCCGGCCTTCAACATTCTCAAGCACGCCTTCTTGAAAATTGTTTACGGGATAGATGCCAAGCTCATGACAGAAACCCACTGCCGATGCCGTGCCCAAGTGACAGAACCCTTTAAATTTGGGATCATTTTTAACAGTCTCTACATGTTTCCTGGTTATTTGCCTCATTTTATCAGGGTCAGCAACTTCAATCCGTTTGCTTCCCAAGACGGCAATGGCTTTGATGTTTTTTGAGCCCATGACTGTGCCAACGCCACCCCGGCTTGCTGTTCTGCGGTCATCAACAATTGCTGCAAAACGGACCAGCTTTTCCCCGGATGGCCCAATAGCAGCGACTTTGATTTTGTCATCCTGATGTTCCTTGCGAATGGCCAACGTTGTTTCTCTACTTAAAAGCCCCCAAAGATGATCCGCTTCTTTGATCTGAACCTGATCATCGTTTATCCAGAGATAAGACGGTTTGTCAGCTTTACCCTCCACAATGAGCAGATCAAACCCTGCAGACTTAAGCTCAACGCCTATACCACCACCAGAGCATGAGCGAAACATACCACCTGTCAAAGGAGATTTTGTGGTTACTATCCAGCGACTGCAGGACTGTGCCGGTGTACCGGCCAGAGGACCAGTGGTAAAGATCAGTTTGTTCGAAGGAGAAAGTGGATCTGTTCCTGGAGCCAATTCATCATAGAGGATTTTGGCAGCTATACCCCTCCCTCCAACATAGTTTTTAACCAGCTCCTCAGTCAGGGGTTCTGTTGTCACATTTCTGGTGCTTAAATTTACTCTTAAGATATTTCCAGCATAGCCCTTTGTAAATTGTTTCATGTACGCCTCCCACGAGCACTTTTTGCAATAGATTGTTTGTGAGATGAACAGTAGCATCTCACAAAAATAATCGCAAGTAGAATGAAGGCTTGCATCGTATTTTGTCAAATCCTGTTCAAGGTATCTTATGAGCGTATCGAAAAGGTCCAAATTTAACAGTTGCGAGAATTTAACACGTTGCAAAATCAAAAAGTTGCGAAGAAAAATGCGCTTTTTAGGGATTTTCGACAGTTTCTATGGTCATGTTGAAAAATCAGAACATTATACGTATTGTTTAGCATTTACAAATGTAGTTAATTATATTATATAAATACACTTAGTCTATAAAATCAAGGAGAGCTTTTATGAGTAAGCAGGATATGGTTTTCGGAGATAAGGCAGCTTCCTATTTTGAGCAGGGAAATAATTGAGCAGTTTCTGTTTTTCGTTCGGTGAGCGAGATGATTGATTCTGACTCAGCATTAGAATCCAGTATTGCAACAGGTTTTGGGGGTGGCTTGGGCAGGAATGGTTTTATTTGTGGAGTAATTGCTGCTGGAACCATGATTATTGGTTTAAGGTGCAAAGGAAAAGATAAAAAAGAAGTTTATCAAATTGTAGATAGCTTCCTCAATGATTTCAAGTCTCAATTTGGAGTTGTCAACTGCCGTGAATTAATTGGGGTTGACCTTAAAACAAAAGAGGGGATGACTTACCTTAAAACGGAAGGTCATAAGAAGTGCAGTGAATTTGTGCGTTATGCGGCGAATAAGATTAGTGAGATTGTACAAAAAATTCAGGATGCAGGGGAGAAGAATAGAACTCAGGATGCTGGATTAAACTAATGCGGAATTTAGATTGCGGATTGCGGAATTAAAACCAAGATCCTAAATCCAATCTGTGTAAATGCTGGATTACATCAGATTTTAATAATAATTAAGAGTTGCAAGGTTGTGCGTTAACCCGCAACTCGGAACCCATAAAACGTAAATGGTTGTTTAGGAGTCTTATGAACAATAGCACTATCACAGCTACAACCAAACTTTGTGCAATAATAGGCAACCCTATAGAACATTCTCTTTCTCCCCTTATCCATAATGCTGCCTTTGAGCAAATGAAATTGAATTATGTCTTTTTAGCTTTTAAAGTCGAGCAGTTGAAAGAGGCAGTTGTGGGAATGCGGGCTCTAAACCTTAAAGGTGTGAGTGTTACTATTCCTCATAAGATAGATGTGATGGATTATCTGGATGATATTGAGGAAGTAGCGAGAAAGATAGGAGCGGTAAATACTATTTTGAATCAGGAAGGACGTTTGCTTGGCTACAACACTGACTGTAGTGGGGCAATATTAGCCTTGGAAGAAAAGATTGAGCTGAAAGATAAAAAAACAATACTTCTGGGAGCAGGTGGAGCTGCTCGGGCGATAGCCTTTGGGCTTAAAGAGAAAGGTGCTGATCTCACCATTCTCAATAGAACGGTTAAGAAGGCTGAAATGCTGGCATCAGAAATTAATTGTCAGTATGGTGGCTTAGAACTTCTTGAATCTTTACAGCCTGATATTTTGATTAATACAACTTCTTTAGGAATGTATCCAAAAATGGATGATACGCCCGTTAAGAAAGAATTTTTAAAGGATATGTTGGTCTTTGACATTGTCTATAATCCACTCAAGACTCGTTTGATTAAGGAAGCTGAGCAGAATGGGTGCATGACTATCATTGGGCTGGAGATGTTTGTTAATCAGGCAGCTTTGCAGTTCGAGTTGTGGACTGGAAAGAAGGCTCCTAAAGATTTGATGAGAAAAGTTGTGGTGGAGAAACTCTCGTGAACCTGTTAGTAAAAGAATCTGCATTAAAAGGAAGTATAGAAATACCAGCTTCTAAATCCCATACGATACGCGCAGTTGTTATTGCTTCTTTAGCCCAGGGCCAATCAAGAATTGTGAGTCCCTTAGATTCGGGTGACACACGCTCGGTTGTGGTGGCTTGCAGGGCTTTAGGGGCTGAGATTGAAACAGGGGAAGATTGGGTGGTGAGAGGTTTTGGAGGTAATCCCAAACTGCAAGAATCAAAGATTGATGTCGGAAATTCAGGCACCTCACTCAGACTTACCACCAGTGTGGCTGCACTACAGGAGGAAGAGATTATTTTTGATGGAGACGCTTCTTTGAGATCCCGCCCCTTACAACCGCTTTTGGATGCTTTGAACAATTTGGGAGCCAGAGCGTACTCACTTGAAAATAATGGTTGCTGTCCTATCAGCGTTAAGGGGAGAATGAAGGGTGGGGAAACTGAAGTGAGTGGTGTTACCTCTCAGTATCT